>NZ_QTPW01000020.1:0-135971 GCF_003857965.1 Burkholderia sp. Bp9031 | reverse complement strand
CCGCACGTTGCCGACGTCGGACGCGAAGGGCTTCTGGGGCGCGTTCGGCTGTTCGTGCTGGGCGGTCTGACATGACGATCGCAACTGGCCGGCGCAGCCCCGGGTGGATCCGCGCGCTTCTTTCTCCGGCATGGGTCGGATCGCTGGTGCGACTCGCGCTCGTTTCCGCTTTCCTCATCGGCGGCGTCAACAAGGCGATGCACTTCGGCGATGCGGTCGCGGAGCAGGCGCATTTCGGCCTGCAACCGGCCGCGCTGTGGGCGGCGCTGGCGGTTGTGGTCGAGATCGGCGGCTCGCTGTGCGTGGTGTTTCGCCGCTTCACGTGGCTCGGCGCCGGCAGCCTCGGCATGCTGACGCTCGTCGCGATGGTGGTGGCGAACGACTTCTGGAACCAGACGGGCGTTGCCCGTTTCATGGCGCTCAACGGCTTTTTCGAACACCTGGGCTTGATTGCGGCGCTCGTCCTTGTCACCATCGTCGGCGATACTCAACGCGGGGAGGGCGACGGCAGTACCTGAGCGCCGGATCGGGCGTCGAAACCAACGGAATGCAGCCTGAGGGAAGGCCGCGCGGCAGCGCGTGTCGAGACGATGGCGGGCGGTTTCGTTGCGACGTCCGCGGCAGCAAGTCGCGGCCCCTGGCAGCCGGCGCGACCGTGGTCGCGCCGCCGTCGACTTGCCGCGAACGCGATGCGGCACGCGTGCAGTTCCCGGGCGCCGCATCGCCCAACCTCTACACACACGTGACGAATTGAAATCTGAAGACACCATTCTTTCCGCGGTCGCCGGATTCGTCGATACGCTGAGCTTCGTCTCGCTGTTCGGCTTGTTCACCGCCCACGTGACCGGCAACTTCGTGCTGATCGGCGCGGGCGTTGCCGGATTCGGGCAGGGCATCCTGCTGAAGCTGAGCGTGTTTCCCGCATTCGTGTGCGGCGTGGTCGCGGCGAGCCTGATCGCGCGGTCGCTGTCCGCGCGGCCGGCATGGCAGGGCACGCGTGCGCTGCATACGGTGCAGGCCGTGCTGCTGCTCGGCTTCTGTGCGGCCGGCGTGTGGGCGACGCCCATCACGCAGTCCGACAGCCTGCCGGTGCTGGTGGCCGGCATCGTCGGCACGTTCGCGATGGGCGTGCAGAACGCGCATCCGCGCGTCATCGCACGTGCCGGCGTGCCGAACACGGTGATGACGGGCAACGTCACGCAGGCGATTCTCGATGCCGTCGACCTGTTGTCCGCCGGTACGGCCGACAGCGCGCGCGTGGCCGCGCGCGCGCGGTTCGGCAAGATGCTGCCGGCGATCGTCGCGTTCGCGCTCGGCGCAATGGCCGGCGCGATCGGCTTCCGCTACGTCGGATTCTGGGCGCTGCTCGCGCCGGCCGGCGCGCTCGCGGTGCTGGCATTGACGTCGGGCGCGCAGGACACGGCGCCTGCCGCACGGAGCTGAGATGGCGGACACCGCGAGCGCCATGCACGCGGTGTCCCGATCTCAATGCTGGACGCCCAGGCTTTCGCGTTTCCCGTCCTTGAACGTATAGAGCGTCAGCGTGGCGTTTTGCAGATCGCCCTTCGCGTCAAAGCGTGTTTCACCGATGACGCCCTTGTAGTCGGTCTTCTTCAGATACGGAAGGTACTTCGCCGGGTCGGACGAGCCGGCTCGCTTCATCGCGTCGACGAGAATCATGATCGCGTCATACGCATACGGCGCGTAGATCACCACGTCCTGACCATATTTCTGCTTGAAGCGCTTCCTGAAGTTCTCCATCCCCGGCGCGTATTCAGGCGTGATGCCGCCGGCTTCTGCGCAAATGACCTGTCTGCCGTTGAGCGCCGCACCCGCGAGATCGGGTAGTTCGCCGGTACAGATGCCATCGCCGCCCATGAACTTCGAGGCCATCCCGAGCTGCTGCATCTGCTTGATCATCGGGCCGCCCTGGGCATCCATTCCGCCGTAGAAGACAACATCGGGATTTTCGCCTTTCATGGCGGTCAGCACGCCACGAAAGGCGGTTGCCTTGTCGGTGGTGTACTGGCGAGATACGAGTTTCGCACCGGCGGACGTTGCCGACTTCAGGAATTCGTCGGCGATACCTTGTCCATACGCGGTTCGATCGTCGATGACCGCAACGGATCGGGCATTCCATTTCTGCACCGCATATTTGCCGAGCACCGAGCCGAGTTGGCCGTCGTTGGCGACGAGACGAAAGGCGGTGTCGAAGCCTTGCTGCGTGTACTTCGGGTTGGTGGATGATTGCGATATCTCCGGGATGCGGGCGTCGTAGTAGATCTTCGAGGCCGGGATCGTCGCCCCCGAGTTGAAATGACCGACGACGCCCTTGACCCCCGCGTCGACCAGGCGCTGGGCGACCTGGGTTGCCTGTCTTGGATCGCCCGCGTCGTCCTCGACCTGCAATTCGATCCGGACCTTCCTGCCGCCAATAACTGGCGGATTCGCATTCAGGTCGTCGGCGGCCATCCGTGCGCCGCGCTCGACGTCCTTGCCCAGATTCGCATTCTGGCCCGTCAATGGTCCGGCAAAACCCAGTTTTACAACATCTTCTTGCGCATTGGCGGCGCCCGAAGCGAGCGCGATGGAGGCACTGCCGATCGCGATGACCGATCTCAAGCGTTTCATTTCCGTTCTCCAGTCACGATATGTGTCGTCAAGCTGCCTTGTGTTTCGGTATCCAAATCGAATGGGGTGCATGCCGCGAATGCCGGACCGAATCGGGCGGCTCATCGCGCCGACCCTGGGCCATGTATCGCCTCGCGATCGTCAACGCAAATAGTGCAGGGCAGAAAATTGCCGGCGATACTCGCTGACGGCGGGCGCCACGTCCTCGGGCGCCTTGCGGCCCAGCAGGACGTCGGCGATGAACGCCGCGAGTTGCGGCATGTCGCGAGCGGTCATGCCCCAGCGAACGAGCTCCGGCGTCCCCATCCGCAGGCCGTTGACATCGCCCTGGATCTCGGGGAGCGGCAGCCCGATGCCGCACGCGAGAATGTTGGCCCGCCTGAGTCGCCTGGCCATCGCCTGGCCGCCATCGAATCGATGCGCTTCGATCGCGAACTGGTGCGACGTCGTGATGCCGCGGTTCCGTGCGAACACCGGCAAGCCCAGTTCGACAAGTGCGTCGGCCAGTGCCCTGGCCGTGTCGACCATCTCTGCCGCGTAAGGCCGGCCGCATGCCTGCCAATCGAGCATCGTCATCGCGATCGACGCCGACTTGGCCGCATCGAAGTTGGCCGTCATGCCCGGATAGGCAATGGCGTCGAGCTTCTCCGCCAGCGCAGCGTCGTTGGTCACGATCAACCCGCCGGCCGCGCCGGCCAGGCTCTTGTACGTGCTCATCGTCATCAGATGCGCGCCTTCGGCAAGCGGCTGTTGCCAGGCATGGCCGGCGATCACGCCGCACAGGTGCGCGGCATCATAGAGCACCACCGCATCGACCTCGTCCGCGATGGCACGCACCTCCTTGATCGGGTGCGGGAACAGGTTGAGGCTCTGGCCGAGGGTGATGACGCGGGGGCGCAGGCGCAGCGCGTCCTCGCGCAGTGCGTTCAGATCGACCGTGTAGCGATCGGCGTCGAATGCCATCAGGTAGGGCTTGACGCCATACATTCCGGCGGCGCCGTTGGCGTGGTGGCTGAAGTGGCCGCCAACCGTCGCGGACGGCACGAACACGGTGTCGCCCGGCCTGGCCACGGTCATGTATGCGTAAAGGTTCGCCAGTGCACCGGAGGCGACTCGAATTTCCGCATAGCGCGCGCCGAAGACCTGCGCCACCAGCTCGGCACACAGGACCTCGATTTTCTCGACGCCTTCCAGTCCCATTTCGTACTTGTCGCCAGGGTAGCCGAGGGACGGCCGCGAACCGACGCCGGCAGCCAGCAGCGCTTCGGCCTTCGGGTTGATGGCATTGGTGGCCGGGTTGAGGTTGAAGCAGTCGCGCTCGTGTATCACGCGATTTTCTTCGACGAAGGCGAGCAGATCGCGCTCGTTCTGATCCGGGTCCTGGCTGGCAAAGCGTCTGACCAGCGACTGGATGTAGTTTTCGGGATCCCTGGGGACCCATGGGCGGGCTTCCAACATGACGATTTCCTTATCACTGGGGGCCGCGCGAGCGCGGGAGAGCGGTCCCCGGGGTTGATCCGGTGTCTTTCGGAAATCATCGTAGGCGGCGAATATGCTCACGTATATTTATCATTTTTGACGTAATACATTAGCCATTCTGGTGAATGGCCTGATTTTTCCCCTGGAACGAATGCCATGGAAATTGGACGTCTTCGGGCGCTGCTGGAGCTGGCGCGGTGCGGCACGATGGCCGCCGCCGCGGAAGCGCTCTTCCTGACGCCATCGGCTGTCTCGCAGCAAATCACGCAGCTCGAGGAGGAGGCCGGCGTCAAGCTCACGGAACGCATCGGCAGGGGCGTGCGGCTCACTCCGGCAGGCCACGCGCTGGTGGGATACGCGGAGCGGGTCATGGTCGTCCTGGACGAGGCTCGCTCGGAGCTGGCGGTGCTGCGACGAGAGATCGCCGGCGAGTTGCGCGTTGCCGCCTTTCCGTCGATCGCATCGGCCGTGCTGCCCGACACGGTCAAGGCCTTGCAGCGGGTCTTTCCGCGCCTCGAGATCATCCTGGAAGAGATGGAGCCGATCGACGGGCTCGCGGCGCTACGGTCCTGGCGCGCGGATATCGCGCTGATCGACGATCTCTCCATTGTCGTGGGCGACAAGCAGGAGAACGTCGGTGTCGTGCAGTTGACCGAGGATGTGCTGTACGTGGCGCTCGCGGTCGATCATGCGTTGAGCAGACGGCCGTCGCTGAGCGTAGCCGACCTGAGGCATGAAGCCTGGGCAATCGATTCGACGTCGAGCGTATTCGGCGACTTCATCGCCGGCTTGTGCCGTCGTGCCGGGTACGAGCCGCTGATCAACGCCAAGTGCCGCGGCTTCGAGATGGTCGGCGCGATGGTGGCTGCCGGATGCTCGGTGTCGATCGTGCCCGGTCTCAGGCGAGCGCGGCCGCTGGCCGGCGTCGCATGGGTCAAGCTGAAACCGGAAGTGCGCCGCAAGATCTACGTCGCCTATCGTCGCGGCGAGCGCAATCATCCTGCGATCAACGTATTCGTCGAGGAGATCGTCCGGACGGCATCGAGCCTGCTCGGCTAGTACCGGGCCCGGGCGCAAACCGCATTGGGTGTTCGCATCCGTTCGGCCATGAAGAAACAGCATCCTGCCCGCCCTGCATGCCGGCACCGCCCGGTCCGGTCCCGATGTTTTCGGCGCGCAACTTTCCGCTATAAATGAAGGATGATCATCGCGTCCGGGGCCGCGCGACCGAGTCGCCGCGAGGCGGCCGGACCGGGGGCGGCCGATGCGGCGTCGCGCGGAGGAGGGAGGCGATGCGTGCCGGGAGTCGGAGGGTCCATTCCTTACATGCCGGCCGCGTACAATGCGCACGGCTGTCGAAAGCGTATCGCAAGCGGAATCCGGCGCCTGCACCACCATGCAGGCGGCGCCTGAACGAAACAGGCTCCGACCCCGCCCTCGATGCTGCCCCATCCGTATACACTGCACGACCACGAACAGGGTCGTCCCATTGCGGACCTGCCTGCATCGGATCATGCGAAGCGCCACCGTTCGGCGCACGACGTACGACGTCCCGCGGCAGACGTTCCGTCACACCATCAGGAGATAATCAATGGCACGGCAAGAGCCCGCGCATCAGGAGGGGCAGTCCTCGTCCACCGCGTTGAAGAGCGATTTGCGGTTTCCGGTTGTGGGCATCGGTGCATCCGCCGGTGGTACGACGGCCCTGCAGACTTTCTTCGAGAGTGCGCCGACCGGCATGGACATGGCGTTCGTCGTCGTCATGCATCTTGCGCCGGAACAGGTCAGCCATCTGGACAGCGTTCTGCAGCGCACGACGGGCATGCCGGTGCATCAGGTGACGGCCACGATGCCGATCGAAAAAAACCATATCTACGTGATTGCGCCCGGCAAGTACCTCGAGATGTCCGATGGTTGCCTGCGCTGTAGCGAGCACGACCGGCCCGAAGGCGCGGTACTCGCGATCGACCACTTTTTCCGGACGCTGGCAGACGTGCATGACGCGCGGGCGATCGGCATCGTGATGTCCGGCACCGGTTCCGACGGCGCTGCCGGCTTGAGCCGCATCAAGGAGGCGGGCGGCATCACGCTCGCCCAGACGCCGGACGATGCCGAGTATGCCGAGATGCCGCAGCATGCGATTGCGACGACGCACGTCGATATCGTGCTACCGGCGGCGGAAATGCCGCAACGGTTGCTCGACCTCTGGGCGAATGCGCGACGGATCGAACGTCAGAGCCTCGAGCTTGCGCAAACGAACCTGAACATCGAGCGGCCGGGCGCCAACGATCCGGAACGCGCACTGTCCGACATCCTGATGCACCTGCGGGTCCGGACGGGCCACGATTTCAGGCTGTACAAGCGGGCGACCGTGCTTCGGCGCATCGAGCGGCGAATGCAGGTGAACGGCCAGCGCGACCTCCTCGCATACCGCGATTTTCTGCGTACCGCGCCGGACGAGGCAAACGCGCTGCTGGCGGACATGCTGATCGGCGTGACTCAGTTTTTCCGCGATCGCGAAGCTTTCGATTTCCTCGAGCGTGAAGTGATCGCTTCGCTGTTCGCGCCGGAATCCGTCGAGGAGCAGGTGCGTGTGTGGGCGGCCGGATGCGCGACCGGGGAAGAGGCCTATTCGATCTCCCTGTTGCTGGCGCGAGCACGCGAGGCGGCGATGTCGAGCCAGGCGATCCAGGTGTTCGCGACCGATATCGACGAAGCGGCGATCACCCGCGCGCGAACGGGCTCCTATCCGCTCTCGATAGCAACCGATGTGCCGGCTCCGCTGCTGCAGCGGTACTTCACCCGCGACGGTGCGCACTACGTGATTGCAAAGGCCGTGCGCGAGCGCATTCTGTTCGCGGCGCATAGCCTGCTGCGCGATCCGCCGTTCTCGCATCTCGACCTGATTTCGTGCCGCAACGTGCTGATTTACCTGGAGCGCGCGGTGCAGCGTCAGATCCTGGAGCTGTTTCATTTCGCCTTGCGCCCGAACGGCTATCTGTTCCTGGGCACCGCCGAATCGGCGGACGCGGCCGACGATCTGTTTACCGTCGTGGACAAGAAACGCAGGATCTACCAGGCGCGCGTCGTCACGCATCGTGCGAAACCGGCCGCGGGTTTCCCGACGTTGTTCCAGGCCGAATCCGGTTCCCCCGACGAGCGGAGCGCGCCTCAGCCCCCGTTGCGGGTGCCGGTCAGTCCGGCCCAGCGCAATTTCTCCTATTCGGAGCTCCACCAGCGTGCGCTGGAAACGTATTCGCCGCCGAGCGTCATCATCGACAAGGATTCGAACGTCGTGCATCTGTCGGATAACGCCGGCCGGTTCCTGCGGCAAGTCGGCGGGGAGCTGTCCAGCAACATCATGACGCTGGTGCTGCCGGATCTGCGGCTCGATTTGCGCACGGCGATTTTCCGTGCGCTGCAAACGGGGACCAGCGTCGAGGCGCGCCGGGTCAAGTGGACGCACGATGCGAGCGTCTCGTGGATCAACATGACCGTCAGGCCGTTTCACGACAAGGTCGCCAGTTCGGAGTTCCTGCTCATCGTATTCGACGAAGTTGCAGGCAGCATGACCGAAGAGGATCAGGCGGAAGCGAGCGGACAGGACCCGGTGCTCGCGCAGCTCGAACAGGAGCTGCAGCACAGTCGCGAGCAACTGGCGACGATCATCGAGCAGTACGAGACCTCGGTCGAAGAGCTGAAGGCGTCGAACGAGGAACTGCAGGCGATCAACGAAGAATTGCGCTCCACGAGCGAGGAGCTGGAAAGCAGCAAGGAAGAACTGCAATCGGTCAACGAGGAACTGACCACGGCCAACGCCGAGATGCAGGCGAGAATCGAAGACACGGCCAAGGCGAACGACGACCTCCACAACATCATCGCGTCGAGCGAAATCGCGACCGTATTCGTCGACAAGGAAATCAGGGTCAAGCGGTTCACGCCGAACGCCACGGCGATCTTCAACCTGATCGACACAGACCTGGGCCGGTCGTTGTTTCATATTACCCACGCGCTGCGGTATCCGACGCTCGCGGACGATGTCCGGCAGTCGTTCCAGTCGCTCCGGCTGATCGAGCGCGAGATTGAGAGCGAGGCCGGCCGGTGGTACCTGATGCGCTTGCTGCCTTATCGGACCGCGGACGATCACATCGACGGCGCCGTGATCACGCTCATCGACATCACGGACCGGCATCACGCGGAAGAGGTGGCCCGGGCCGGCGAGCAGCGCCTGCGGCTGGTCGCGCAATCGACCAAGGACTACGCGATCATCATCCAGGACAGCCACGGATCGATCGTGAGCTGGAACGCCGGCGCCGAACGCATATTCGGCTATACGGAAGAAGAGATGATCGGCGAGGATGTCGAGCTGATCTACGAGCCGAACGATCGACAGGCGCTCGTGCCGGCGCGTGAGCGCGACGTCGCGACCCGCGAAGGACGCGCGGACGACGAGCGCTGGCACCGGACCAAGGACGGGCGCCGCATCTTCTGCAGCGGCGTCGTCACACCGATTTCCGATACGTCGTTCAGCGGGTTCGCGAAGATCGTCCGCGATCTGACGCTGCGCAAGCAGAGCGAGGATGCGAACCGGGAAGCGCTCGCGCGCGAGCAGGCCGCACGCGAGCAGGCGCTGAGCTCGAACCAGTTGAAGGACGAGTTCATTGCCGTGCTGTCGCACGAGTTGCGCCATCCGCTCAACCTGATCGGCGTCAAGTCGGAAATGCTGCCGCGCCTGCCGGAAACGCGCGACATCCCCGCCGTGCGCGAAGCGGCCGATTCGATTCGGCAGGCCGTGCGCGCGCAGGCGCAGATCATCGACGATCTGCTCGATCTGTCGCGCATGCAGACCGGAAAGCTGGCGCTCGAGCTGTCGAGGGTCGACCTGACTGCGCTATTGCGCGCCATCGCGGACACGTGCGAGGTCGATGTGCACGCGCGCGGCCTGGTCCTGAAGACGGAGTTTCCGGCCGAACCGGCCATCGCGCTTGCCGATCCGGTGCGATGCGAGCAGATTTTCTGGAACCTGATGTCCAACGCGCTCAAGTTCACTCAGGCACATGGGCAGATCGTGCTGCGTCTGGCGCAAGAAGGGAGAATGCTGCGGGTCGATATCGTGGATAACGGCCAGGGGATCGATCGCGACACGCTCCCGCATGTCTTCGACATGTTCCGGCAGGCGCCGCGCGACCGGACCCGCGGCGGGCTCGGCATCGGGCTCGCGCTCGTGCGGCAGCTCGTTGGAATGCACGGCGGGCGGATTTCCGCGGCGTCCGACGGTCCGGGGACGGGGACCGCGATGACGGTATGGCTGCCGGCCGCGACGGACGAGCGCGCGGTGGTGGACGGCAGCGATGTCGAGGAGGAGAGTATTGTCGGCTTGCGCGTGCTGCTCGTCGAGGACGACCCGGAGACGGCGATGTCGCTGAGAGCGCTGCTGGAATTGGGCGGTGCGGTGGTCAGCGCCGCGCAAAGCGGTACCGCGGCGCTGGAGATGCTGCCGGAAGCGCTGGTCGATGCCATCGTGTCCGACATCGGACTGCCCGACATGGATGGCTATGAGCTGCTTCGCCGGATCAAGGCCGATTCCCGATGGTCTAACGTACGGGCAGTTGCGTTGACCGGCCGTAATCGCCAGGACGATGTCCAGGCGGCGGTGGCGGCTGGATTCGACGCGCATCTTGCCAAGCCGCTGGATTTCGCGATGCTGCTCGCGGCTCTGACCGGCGCTCGATGACCGCGTGAAGCCACGCGCGCGAAGACGGTTTGCGGCGGGCGGTCGAGCCGCTTCAAACCGCCTGAGCCGCGCCCGTCGGCGCATCGATGCACGCGTACGACGATAACCCGGGACCAGGCATCAAATTTGCGCACTGAAGCGCAAAGGAGGTGTTATGGACCATCGAGATATCGTCGTCATCGCCTCGTCCAGAGGTGGCCTCCAGGTACTCCGGACGTTGGTGGCGGGCTTCGCCCGGGATCTCCCGGTGCCGATTTGCATCGTTCAGCACATTGGCCGGCATCGGACGATGTTGCCGGAGCTATTGTCGCGATGGGGCACCCTGGATGCGAGTGAGGCGACTCACGGGGAATCTGCGCAAGCGGGGAGGATTTATGTCGCGCCCCCGGACCGGCACATGGTTTTGCGCGGCGGATATATCCGGCTGCTCGATACCGCCGCTGAAAACTTCGCCCGCCCGGCTGCCGATCCGCTGTTCCGGTCAGCCGCACGCGAATATGGCCCCGGGGCGGTCGGCGTGGTACTCAGCGGTGACCTCGACGACGGGGCCGCCGGGCTCGCGGCCATTCGGGCGCGCAACGGTTACGGTATCGTTCAGGATCCCGACGAATGCGAGGCGCCTTCGATGCCTCGCAGCGCGCTAGCCGCCGCAGGTGCCGATGCGGTCGCGAGGGCCATAGAGCTGCCGCGGGCCATTTATGCAGCGGTCCACGGCGCACATGTAAAGGAGAAGCGAAAGATGGCAGATTTGCGCGATCTGGATCGAGAGTCCCGGATTGCGGAGCAGGGACTGGTTACACCGCAGCTTCTCGACGCCATCGGGGAGCGCTCCGCGCTGACGTGTCCCAGTTGTAATGGCGTGCTATGGCGTATACGCGACGATCGTCCGTTGCGATATCGGTGCCATACGGGGCACGCGTTCTCCGTGCTCTCACTGGACGACGCCCAGGCGCAGAAAGCGGAAGACGCGATATGGGCGGCGATACGGGCAGTTCACGAGCGCATGATTTTTGCGCGCGAGCGCCAGGATTGGGCCCGGCACGTGGGCAATACCGAAGACGTTGCAATCGAGCAGGCTCGCATCGATGAAAACCAGCAACTCGCGGACGTGCTGCGCAATGCGGTAGGTGCCGCCGCGCTCGGGAAAGAAAGGGCGTGACGGGCGGCGCCGGGTAACGGCGCGCAGCGTGTCGCCGCGCGCCGGCCTTGGGCGTTGCGCTCAGGCCTCGCGATACGTCCCTTTGGCTTTCGCCGTATGCGTCGCCAGCGCATCCATCAGCGGCGGGCTCAGGCAATCATAGGGCTCCAGCCCCTTGCTGCGCAGCGTGTCGCGCACGTCCGCCATCAACGACGGCGGCGTGCCGCTCTCGATGATCGACGACACGAACGCGGCGAAACCGGGGCCGTCCCAGCCGGCATCCGGCGACAGTTCGGTATGGATGAAGTCCAGACCGTAAAACGCATGGTCGGCATTTTCGATGCGACCGAACAGATGCGTGCCGCAGGCGGAGCACGCATGGCGCTGGATCAACGCCTTGTCGTCCACGACGTGCAGTTTCTCGCCATGTGCGGTCACGGCGACCTTGTCGCGCGGCACGACGCCCACGACGGAAAACAGCGCGCCGGCCGGCTTCCAGCACTTCGTGCAGCCGCACGCGTGATTGAAGGCGACCTGCGCATCGACCCGAACCTCGACCGGATCCTGCGTGCACAGGCAGCGCAGCGTACCGCCCGCGAACTGGGCGGCGCCCTTTTGAATGCCGCGATCGACGGCGGGATGAATGGCGACGGACATGTTCATGCTCCTTTTTCGGTGCTTCAGTAGTGAACGACGGTACGGATCGACTTCCCTTTGCGTATCGGATCGGATGCTGCGTTGATTTCGGAGTGCGATTTCTTGGGTGTCGCGAACGGCGCAAGCCGGATCTTGCCGTTCATTGCGTCCTCGACCATGTCTGGCACTGGCGAGCGGTCCTTGCCGGAAAACCGATCCGCGCCCGGCGCCGTCTTCCGGCGCGCGCGAGCGTATCGATCCGTCCTTTTGCGCGACGTCCGCGCGCAACCACCCGCGTCAATTCTGCGCCTTTTATGTCGCCTCTCGTTCGTCGATTGAAACTGGGGGGGAGTATATGCCGGATACTGGAGGGGAGTATACCCGGCGATTTCCCGATTCCATGATCATCGGGCCGGGGGCACGCCGAAGGTGTGCCGGGAGAGCGGGGTAGTCTGAGGAAAGACCTCGGCGGATCGGATCGCGCCGAGGCTATGTTGAACTGCAGGACCGGGCCCGACATCGCCGGGCCTCGTGACGATCCGGCTATTTCACGGGTGTGAGGACCGGCGCACCCTTGTTCTTGATCATGAACACCACGAACTTCGCAGGTTTCGTGCTGCTGGCGTTTCGTCCGACCGTGTGCACGTCCTCGGGGCCTTCGTGGTACGTGTCGCCGGCATGGAGCGTGACCGTTTTCCCACCGTTCAGGCCCATCACGATGCTGCCGTCGAGCACGTAGACGAATGCGTGCGCGTCGTGACGATGAACGGGATCGACGCTGCCGGGCGGATAGTCCACGACGATCATTTCGACTTCCTTGCCCGGATATTCGGGCAACGGTTCCGTGGTCAGCTGCGTCACCTTGGCCTGCGGCGCGGCGGCCGCCGGCTGAACGGGCATGAGCAGTGACACTGCAAGCGGTGCGAGAGCGAGCATGATGCGTTTCATGTCGTTACTCCAGATTGGCCTTGTCGAGCCCGAACATCTTGTCGAACGAGCCAGGCACGGTGCGGAACGCGACGTTCAGCCGGTTCCAGTTGTTGATCGCACCGACGAGGAAGGTGAGATCCGACAACTCCTTCTCCGAATAGTGGGCCCGCACGCGTTCGTAGAGATCGTCCGGCACGCCATGCGACGGAATCTGCGTCAGTGCTTCGGTCCATGCCAGCGCGGCGCGCTCGCGCGGCGAAAACAGCGTCGACTCGCGCCAGATCGCGACGTGATGCAGGCGCAGTTCGCGCTCGCCGTGGATCTTGGCCGTCTTGATATGCATGTCGACGCAGAACGCGCAGCCGTTGAGTTGCGATGCGCGAATCTCGACGAGCTCGCGGACCGGCGCTTCGATCGTCGTCTTTTGAAGCAGCCCGTCGAGCTCGACGAGTTTCTTGGTCAGTTCCGGCGATTGCTGAAAGTAGTTGATACGTTGCGTCATGATCCGTTCTCCTGATGTGTGGAATCGGTACTGCCGGTGCTGCGCATGGCGATGCATCGCACGACCGGCCTGACAACCATCGTAATCGCGAGTCTCGCGGGCCAGTAGTGCCGGGGACGTGCGCACTCTGTTGCCGCTTCGGCACCAATCGCGCGCGACGTGCGTCGCCGACGTTCGGTCATGGCGACACGGCGACGACATTGCAGATTCCCTGCCGCGCCATCTTCGTATAGGGACACAGGCGCTCCGTGTCGCGGACGAGACGTTCCGCGACCTCCCGTTCGACACCCGGCATGCGGACTGTGACATCGGCGGTCAACGCATATCCGCCGTCTGTCGGATCACGGCCGAACGAGATTCGGACAGCCACGGTTGCCTCCCGAATGTCGATCCGCTCGCGTTGCGCGAGCAGGCTCAGCGCGCCGTGAAAGCACGCGGCGTAGCCGGCGGCAAGCAGCTGTTCGGGATTGGTCCCGCCACCCGGGCCGCCGAGTTCGGTGGGCAATCGCAAATCAAGGACGAGACAACCGTCGTCGGATCGCGCAACACCCGATGCACGGCCGTGCCCGGATTCACCGCCAGAGACCCTGACGGTTGTCGTGTAGAGCACGGCGAATTCCCGCCCGCGGTATTTGTCGAGCAGCGCCAGCGATGGAGGTTGCAACCTCTCGTTCTCCATATGCCTCCCGTTTGTTTGTACTGATCAACGCGAGCGTCTCGACCCTTGCGTACCAGTGCGATGTGTTGTTTTTCGAAGCGAATCCGCGCGATGGTGCGGCTCTTGCCGGCAAGTCGATCCTCATGACTTCCATCCGAAAGATGGGCCAGACGCTCTTGCATGCTAGGCAAAGACGAGTCGCCGCACCAGATCGCTTCGGGATGCATGGTGTTGCCCACTCTGCACCAATGAGGCGAGACCGGCTGACGATCGGGGGCATCACTGTGACGAGAGAGGATTGGTGCCAACGAGGAACGGGAAAGTGTCCCGATACAGGTCTACCTGAAGATGGCTCCGGCTCCTAGCATGACGGTACGGCAATGGGGGCGATCGGCGTCGCTGACGCGCCATCGATTTCGATAGTGCCCGATACACGCGTCCTGGATCGCGATGCTCCATCGCCGATGAAACGTTGCGAATGCAACGGCAACCGTTCCTGGTGTTTCGGGCGGCGACGCGACATGCGACGCACATTCGAAATCGGAGGCCTGCGATGGAAACGTTGGATATCGAGTGGCGGTCGACTTCGCCGGTGCCGATCCGGAATGATCCGCGCATCGAAGCGGGCGCGCATCTCGTCAGTGAACGCGATGGGTATGCGCACCACGGAATCTACGCGGGAAACGGGCTGGTTATCCACTATGGCGGCTTTCATCGCTCAGCAAGGCGGTGCCCGGTGGAATGCGTCCCGTTGTGTCGCTTCGCGGCGAACAAGGGAATCCGCGTTCAGCCGGAACCGGGTGCCGTCTATACCGGAATGACCGTCGTCGAGCGGGCCAGGTCGCGTCTTGGTGAAGACCGATACCAGCTTCTGACGAACAACTGCGAACACTTCTGCACCTGGTGCGTGCGGGGTGTCGGGCGCAGCGAACAGGTACGCCGCAGCTTGAGGAATCCATGGATGGGCGTGAGGACATTGTTCGCGCTCGCGAACGAGGGTCTGGCTTCTCGCGCACGCATGAGGTCGCGTTGCCGCGATGAAATGCACCCGCGGCTCGTCGCGCCTGCGTGGATACCGGAGCGAACCCGAATGGCGATTTTTCTGCAAATGGCTTTCCTGGCCTACTACGTGACGAGACGAGCAATGAACATTTTTTCAATCGCCGGGCGACACACGTCGCGCGTGTTCAAGGCGGGGGTGCCGGCGATCGTCGCGACCGGGTTGTCGGCATGTGTGAACTACGCCGGCATTCACGGCGATGCCGCGATGACCGAGCCGCGGCAGTACGCGACGCAACAGAGCCTGCCGTTCGAGCAAGGGCATTGGCCCGACGCCGATTGGGCCGATCAGTTCGGCGACGGCCAACTGAAGTCATTGATCGACGAGGCGCTCAAAGGCAGCCCGACGCTCGCCCAGGCGCGTGCGCGCGTGGCGGCCGCGCAGGCCTACAGCGAATCCGCGCGAGCGGGGACGATGCCGCGCATCGACGCCAGCTACGCGCTCACACGACAGCAATTTTCCGGAACGGCGCTGGTACCGCCGCCGTATGGCGGGTCGTGGCAGACGGAGAATCGCGGCATCCTCGGCGCTTCGTACGAGCTCGACCTCTGGGGCAAGAAGCGCGAGGCGCTGAGGGCGTCGGTGTCGACGCTTCAGGCGAGCCGCGCCGACGCCGAAGCGGTCAGGCTGACGCTCACGACATCGATTGCACGCACCTACAACGCGCTGGCTCGCCTGTACCTGCTGCATGACATCGCGCAACAGGAGGTCGATCGGCGCGAGCAGATCGATCGCATCGCGGCAGGCCGTATCGCGACGGGGCTCGACACGCAGGTCGAGCGCGAGACCGCTCGCGCGAATCTCGCGACGAGCCGCGCGTCGCTGAAATCGCTCGACGGCCGGATGCTCGCGACGCGCTATCAGATCGCCGCGCTGCTCGGTGCCGGCCCCGATCGCGGCCTGCAGATCGCGCGCCCGATGCTCGGCATCGGCAACGAGGTTCGACTGCCCGACAACCTGCCCGCCGATCTCGTGAGCCGGCGCCCCGACATCGTGGCCGCCCGCTGGCGCGTCGATGCGCTCGCGCACGACGTGAAGGAAGCGAAGGCCGAGTTCTATCCCGACATCAACCTGAGCGCCGCGATCGGGCTCGATGCGTTCGGCTTCGGGCGCTTCCTGACGGCCGCGAGCCGCACCGCGTCGATCGGCCCGGCGATCCACCTGCCGATCTTCGATGCCGGCGCACTCCGCGCGCAACTGAAGGGACGTTACGCTGACTTCGACGACGCCGTTGCGACCTATAACCGGACGCTCGTGACTGCGTTGAGCGAAGTCGCGACGCAAATCGCCGACGTGCGTTCGACGGACGCGCAACTCGTCGATGCGCAGACCGCGCAGCAAGCCGCGCTGAAGGCGGCCGCGCTGGCGCTGGCGCAGTACAAGGCCGGTCTCACGAATCAACTGACCGTGTTGAACGCCGACGTCAATGCGCTTTCCGCCGATCAGGGCGTCGCGAATCTGCGCATGGACCGCCGCGATCGTCAGATCGCGCTGGCGTCCGCGCTGGGTGGCGGCTTCGTCGACACGTCGTTCGCAGACGCGGGGGCCGCGGCACGTGCCGATGTGCCCGTGTCGGCCGCGCCTGCTGTCGCCGCGCGTTGAGCGGTGATCCATCGAATCTGCCAGGAGAATCAAAATGAGCGAAATCAACCCGCCGGTTCGCAAGCCGGTCGAAGCCGCACGCGTGAAGCGTGATTCGTCGCCGCCGGGAGGCGACGATGTCGCAAGCGAAGCCGCTACGCGACGGCGCAGGCTGTTGCTGGCGCTACTCGGCGCGGCGGTCGTCGCGTCGTCGGTCGCGTATGGCGTGTACTACCTGACGTATGCGCGCTACCACGAATCCACCGACGACGCTTACGTCAGCGGCAATCTCGTGCAACTGACGCCGCAGGTGGCCGGCACCGTCGTGGCTGTGAATGCCGACGATACGCAGATCGTGAAGGCCGGAGACCCGGTCGTCACGCTCGACGACGCCGATGCGAAAGTCGCGCTCGGCAACGCCGAAGCGGCGCTGGGGCAGACCGTGCGGCAGGTGAGCAGCCTGTACGTCAACAACGATCTGTATGCCGCGAACGTCGCGCAGAAGCAGTCCGATCTCACCCGCGCGCAGGACGATCTGCGACGCCGCCAGGCCGTTGCCGATACGGGCGCCGTGTCGGCCGAAGACATCGCGCACGCGCGCGACACCGTGGCGGCCGCGCGGGCCGCGCTCGACGCCGCGCGTCAGCAGGCGCAAGCCAACCGCGCATTGACCGCGCGCACGACGGTCGACCAGCACCCGAATGTGCAAGCAGCCGCATCGAAAGTGCGCGATGCGTATCTGGCCTACGCGCGCAACGTGCTGCCCGCGCCCGTCACGGGCTATGTCGCGAAGCGTTCGGTTCAGGTCGGCCAGCGCGTGTCGCCCGGCACGCCATTGATGGCGATCGTGCCGCTCGACGGCGTGTGGGTCGATGCGAACTTCAAGGAAGGCCAGCTGCGCAACATGCGCATCGGTCAACCCGTCACGCTGACGGCGGACGTATACGGCGGAAAGGTCAGGTACCACGGCCGCGTCGTCGGCTTCTCGGCAGGCACGGGCAGCGCATTCGCGAGCTTGCCCGCGCAGAACGCGACGGGCAACTGGATCAAGATCGTTCAGCGTCTGCCTGCGCGCATCCAGCTCGACCGGAAGGAGCTCGACGCGCATCCGCTGCGTATCGGACTGTCGATGGATGTCGACGTGGATACGCGCGACGGCACGGGACCGCAGCTCGGCGCGGCGACGAATACGTCGTATCGCACGGACGTGTTTGCCGAATACGGCGCACAGGCGGATGCCGAGATCGAGAAGATCATCGCGCGAAACGTCGTCATCGAGCATGCGGGGTCGACGGAGCCCGCTGGATCGCCGACGGCTTCCACCAGGCGCGACACGAGAGACACGAGAGACACGAGAGACACGAGAGACACGAGAGACACGAGAGACACGAGAGACACGAGAGACACGCGCGACACGACGCCGCGCGCAAGCTGACCCGTCGACACGGTGCGCGTGACTGTCGCGCTCCGGTCGATCCAATCGCCTGACCGGCCGGACCGATACGCCGGCGCGGTCGATACTTCAGAGTGGAAGCGAGATGAACTCTTCAACGCAACCTGTACCGCCGCCGCTGACGGGTGGAAAGCTGGTCCTGGCGACCCTCGCCGTCGCGCTCGCGACGTTCATGAACGTGCTCGATTCGTCGATCGCCAACGTCGCGATTCCGACCATCTCGGGCAACCTCGGCGTCTCCGTCGACGAAGGCACGTGGGTCATCACGCTGTTCTCGGCGGCCAATGCCGTCGCGATTCCGCTGACGGGCTGGCTCACGCAGCGCGTCGGGCAGATCCGGCTGTTCGTGGCCGCGATCGTGCTGTTCGTGTTCTCGTCGTGGTTGTGCGGTATCGCGCCGAACCTGCTCGTGCTGCTCGCCGCGCGCGTGTTGCAGGGTGTCGTCGCGGGGCCGCTGATTCCGCTGTCGCAAGCGATCCTGCTGGGTTCGTACTCGAAGGAGAAAAGCTCGACCGCGCTCGCGCTATGGTCGATGACCGCGACGGTCGGCCCGATCGCCGGCCCCGCGCTGGGCGGCTGGATCACCGACAGCTATAGCTGGTCGTGGATCTTCTACATCAACATTCCCGTCGGCCTGTTCGCGGCCGGCGTCACGTGGATGATCTATCGCGACCGAGAGACGCAGGTGCGCAAGCTCCCGATCGACAAGGTCGGCCTGATGTCGCTCATCGTGTGGGTCGCGACGCTGCAGATCATGCTCGACAAGGGCAAGGATCTCGACTGGTTCAGTTCGCCCGTGATCTGCGCGCTTGCGGTCATCGCAGCGATCAGCTTCCTGTTCTTCCTGATCTGGGAGTTCACGGAGCGGAACCCGATCGTCGACATCCGGCTTTTCGCGGTGCGCAATTTCCGCGGCGGCACGATTGCGATCTCGGTCGCGTACGCAGTGTTCTTCTCGAACCTCGTGATCCTGCCGCAGTGGATTCAGGGCTATCTCGGCTATCGATCGGTGGACGCCGGACTCGTCACGGCGCCGCTCGGGATCTTCGCCGTGCTGTTGGCACCGATGATGGCGAAGATCATGCCGAAGTCCGATGCACGGGTGCTCGCGACGCTGGCCTTCCTCGGTTTTGCGGGCGTGTTCTTCATGCGCTCGCATTACACGACGGGCGTCGACCCCTATACGCTGGTGCTGCCGACCCTGTTGCAAGGTATTCCGATGGCGCTGTTCTTTACGCCGCTGACCGCGATCATTCTGTCGGGGTTGCCGCCCGAACGGATTCCGGCGGCCGCCGGCCTGTCCAATTTCGTGCGCGTATTCGCGGGCGGTGTCGGCACGTCGTTGATCGCGACGGGGTGGAGCGACCGGACGATCCTTCATCATGCCCGGCTCGCCGAGCAATCGAGCGTGAATAACCCGGCCTATACGAGCGCTATTGCGCAGCTCCACGCGACGCTCGGCGGCGGGGTGGAGCAGGCCACCGCATTTTTCGAACGGACGCTCAACGCGCAGGCCGCGATGCTCGCGCTGAACGATATTTTCTGGCTGTCGTCGATCATCTTCATCGTGATCGTGCCGCTCGTCTGGCTCACCAAACCCGGCAAGGGCGGTGGCGGCATGGCCGGCGGCGCGCATTGAGTGAGGCGGCGTCGAAGCGTGCGGGGGGCGCTCGAATGCCGTCGAGCTGGGTTGTGCCAATAGCGGCCGCGATCGCAGTCGCGCTGGCGGGCCGCGGACACGACGTGATCCTTTCTACCACCGACCCGGCCTCACATGTGGCTGCTGTCCGAAGCGCCGGTCGGGGCAGCCGGCCTTGAACACGTCATCACGTCGCGGGCGGCCACGTAGTGCGTCTTTGAGGATTGCTGGTCACTACCGATCGCGGGGAATGGGTCGCCAGGGCAGTCGTGAGTCCGACCGGCGGTCGTGGCCGATAGCGGTCCTGCGTGGTTTCGGGGGGCATGATCGACCGAAGCGGGTCGTTCAGAGTCGATTGAGTCGCCCCAGAACCGCCCTTCGCTGTCGCGTGCAGATCCTCACGTCGGGATGAACACCCAGCGAGATAACCTTCCTATCTTACGTCGACCAGATCCAGGTAAATTAGAGACATCCGGCACAACGAACGAAGCCCAAGTTGGGCCTCGCTCGTCATCAATGCGGCACGTAGTATTCGTCGGGGAGCAGCATATCCTCGAAGAACGCCCCAAATTCGCCGCTCGGATGGCGAAGGTGAATCTCCAGAATCCAACGCATCGCGGAAGGCGACTGATCGAAGTCCGCTAGCGAGCCCGTGTAAATCGCCGCGTGCGGGAAGTCCGAGATCCGATGTCCCGGCAGGTCGAAGTTCAGCACCCATCCCGCCTCTTGCGCCTTGCGGGCCGCGTAGCGGTAGAGGTCCTGCCCCGTCAGGTTCTCGGCGGCCCAGACGCGGCGCACGTCATGGAACAATGTTTGGGCATCGTCAGCGCACCGAAGGTGTTCCGCGTCATCTCCGACGACGAAGGTCTCGCCCCCGTCGCCTTCCCACATCCCGTATTGCGGCGCGATGTCGATAAAGAAGATGTCGTTTTCCTTGAGAGTCACGCCAGGTGCCGATGCCTGCTTCATGGCTCGCGTCGTGTTGATGCCAAAGCGCACTCGGCTTGGATGCCAGGTCCGCGCAAGACCGGCGTCGGCCAGCACCTGTTTTGCCAGCACGACAGCTTCTTCCTCGACCATCCCCGGCTGAACATAACTCGCGATCGCGCGAATCGCCGTACGCGTCTTTGCGCGTGTCTGCAGCATTCCGAGAATCGAAAAGGCCGGTCCGATTCGTTCCGCATCGGCATTGGAGACTGATTCCATCGATGTAGGTCCTCACGTTGATGATTGGCTTGAAAGGCAAGCCGACTATCGCTCCGACGATTATGGGAGGCCCCCCGTCTCATCCAGCACTGAACGGTGTGCAAAACAGCCAAACCAGGCGTCTTTCCTGCCATATGCCGTTCGCGTGGACAGTCGCGGCAATACACGCTCGTTGCGTCGGCCATACGTGCCGACCGGAACGAGAGAGGGCACACGGTCGACAATCCGCCTCAATGCGAACGCTTGGCGCGTCCGCTCTGAAACTCATTGCGTCGATGCGATTCGCAGTCGCCTCGTTGTGGTGATCGGCATTTCGAGCGTGATCGGCATGGTCATCGAGCAGGACCAGTCGTACAACGAACGTCTACGTGAATCAGTTGGCCGTTCTGGGCCGCGATATTCCGTGAGTTTTCCGTGTTTTCGATTTATTCGGCGGGCTGGTACCTGACGCTCATCGGTCTGATGGTCACGCTCCCGACAAAATCACTCGATAAACGGCCATTTCTGCAGGCTGCGAACGGCTCGCCGCGTTCGAGCGGCGTTCCTTGATTTGCAATTCGGGACAAAAAGCGTCATGCAAGCGACACGACCCAAATCGTTCGCTCCAATCGCGCATAGACTGGGTTTGGATCAGAGAAGCAAGACCAACAATGCACATCGGAATCCTTGTTCTTCCGCACCACAGAAGCTCCGACGTTGCCGCGCCCATGGACGCGCTCAGCGTCTTTCGCGGCGACTCGGCGAGTGATCCGTACTCGTTCGAACTGGTCGGCACGACCGCCGGTGCGATCCGCGGCACGAGCGGAGTGGCGCTCATCCCGGATTCGACCACCACGGGCAGTCCGCCCAGCTTCGACACGCTGCTCGTCGCCGGCACGGACGACAGTGCTGAACCGCAGACCCATCCCGGGCTCATCGAATGGATCGCAACGGCGGCAAGGAGCGCTCGCCGAATCGGCGCGATGGGCTCGTCCGTTCACCTGCTCGCCCACGCGGGGCTGCTCGACGGCCGCATCGTGGCCGTTCATCCGGCTGCTGGGCCGGGGTTCTCGCAGCTCTGGCCGAGTGTCAATGCGAACACCATGCACGCGCTGGTCCGCGACGGGAACATACTGACTGCCGTCGGCGGGCAAGCGGGTCTCGATCTCGCGCTCGAGCTCGTGGCCGACGATTTCGGCGTGCCCGCCGCAAAGCAATTGGCCGAGCAGTTGCAGACCTGCCGGCACCGCTGCGGGCCGTGGCGGCTGCCGGCCTGTCTGCGTGTCGGCATGCGCTGGTGCATTCGAGAGATCCAGGCCTATGTGCAGACGAATCTGACTGCCGATCTCAGCGTTGGCGCGCTCGCCGCCCGCGCGGGCATGAGTGATCGCAATTTCGCGCGGGTCTTTTTGCGTGAAACCGGGGTGACACCTTCACAGTTCGTCCGGAACGAGCGCGTTGCCATGGCAATCCAGCTGCTTTCGCAGCCTGCCTATTCAATGGTGCAAGTTGCGCAGCTATGCGGTTTTGCCGAAACGGCGGCGCTGAGACGAAGTGTCACCGCGCGTCTCGGCGTGACGCCGCGAACGCTCAAGGCGAGGTCGATCCGCGAACGACGGTAGCTAAAACGGCCACCGACGCCTGACCGTTTTTGCCCTGACCATGTCCGTAAATTAACGTGTATGCAACTTTCGGCCAACCCATTCCTGCAACAGAATTCAGGCAAGTCCTCGAGCATTCCCGCCCGAGCCCCGCCAAGTTCTGGAGAATTGTCGTGTCTACTCTTTCAAGCCCCAATTCGCAGTCTGTCCGAAATCGCGCGTCGATCAAAAATCTGCCAGTCAACCTGTTCGGCTCCGTGATGGGTATCGCCGGGCTATCGCTCGCCTGGCGCCTAGCGAGCCATGAATTCGGCGCGAGCCCGATCATTTCGGAAGTCGTCGGCACCATCGCCGTGATTGTTTTTCTCGCGTTGGGCGTCGGTTATCTGGTGAAGGGAGTCAAGCATCCCGGTGCGGTCGCGGGGGAGTTCAACCATCCGATTGCCGGGAATTTCTTCGGCACGATCACGATCGCCATCCTGTTGCTTTCTTCGGTTCTCGCTCCGTTGAGCCAGACGCTCGCCGAGGTCGTATGGACGATAGGTATGTTATCCACCGTACTGCTTGCGTTCATCGTCGCAAGTCGGCTGCTCAAAGGTAAAGTCGACGCCGGGCATGCGGTGCCCGCGTGGCTGATTCCAGGCGTGGCGACGCTCGATATCGCCGTTGCCGGAGGCACGATGCCGATGTCGTGGGCTCATGAAGTCAATCTGTTCGCGCTCGCCGTCGGTGCGATGGTCGCTTTGTTGTTCTTCACGATGATCATGTCGCGGCTCATCCATCATGAGCCTCTGCCGACCGGAATGATGCCTTCCATGATCATCCTTATCGCACCATTCGAAGTCGGCTTTCTCGCCTACACGAACTTCACCCAGCACGTCGACATGTTCGCGGGCCTGCTGTTCTATTTCGGCTTGTTCGTGTTCGTGACGCTCGCTATCAAGGTGTTCCGCATGGGCATCCCGTTTGCTGCCGGCTGGTGGGCCATCAGCTTTCCGATGGCCGCGCTCGCGAACGCGTCGTTGAAGTACTCGATGTTTGTGCAGTCCTGGCCTGTGACGGCGATCGCCATCATCCTGCTCGCAATCCTGACCATTGCGATCGTTGTGCTCTTTGTCAGAACCCTGCACATCCTCTTCAACGGCAAGCTTCTCGCAGGCTGAAGCGCTCCAAGAATAGGATTGGCCGCCGCGTAAAACACGCGGCGGCATTTTTTGATTCATCGATCGACGCCGGCTGGCGCGGTGCATGCTGCACCCGCTGATCGAGTCTCCTCCAGCCATGCAAAAGGAGGTGCCGGTCGATGTCTGAGGGGGTGGGGGACGTGGGCAGCCATCGGAGTCGACGCCAGCCGAAACGACCGGTAACCGCCCACGCACATCGACCGACCCGAGTACTGTACCGGGTCATGTCACCAGGGTTAGGATATCTTGATAACAACTACGGACAGGTTCTGCGCTCAACTTCCTGCTTACTCGCGTCGCATCGATGAAGTCACCGGCGTTGACGAGGAAAAGGCAATGCACGCCTGCAATGCATGGATGAAGGGCGTTCCCAATTCAAGTGGAACGACGCACTTGGCCATGCGTGCTGCCATCCCGCTCCATACGAGTTCGCCGTCGAAGCTTTCGACGAGCAGCTCGAGAGTTGCCCAGAAGAACGCGTCTTCGCTCACATCTTCCATCAGGCTCAAGCGGGCGATGAGTTTGGAAGATGTCTGTTCAAAGACGATCAATACGATATGGTGCGAGTGCAATGACATTGAATTGAACGGCCGCCATGAGGCGGCCGTTTTTGCTTGTGCGTCATCGATACATATAACGCCGCGACCATGGGATCGTGCCCGCCGGGCGCTGCGATTTCTGGCAGACGATCTGATAGATCGACACGTTATCGAGCGAAAATGCCTGCGCGCTGCCCGCCAGGTACACCCGCCAGATTCGGTAGCGCGACTCTCCGACCATCTTCCGGATACGCTCGGAATGCGCCTCGAACCGCTCGGTCCAGTTCTCGAGCGTCTTCACGTAGTGCCGTCGCAGATTCTCCACGTCAAGTGCTTCCAGGCCGCCGGACTGCATCGCTCTCAGAGCCAACGACAAGTGCGGCAACTCTCCTGCCGGGAACACATACTTGTCGATGAACGATCCGCCGCCCATCGGCGAGTCGCCGCTATCGGGAGCCGTCGATGTGATGCCGTGGTTCATGGCGACACCGTCATCGGCCAGCAACGTGTGGATGACCTCGAAGTATTGCTGGAGATTGTCGCGCCCCACATGCTCGAACATGCCGACGCTCGTAATGCGGTTGAACGTTCCGCGTACGTCACGATAGTCCTGCAGCCGGATCTCGACGAGATCGGACAGCCCGGCATCAATCACACGCTGCCGTGCCATTTCGTACTGCTTTTCCGACAGCGTGACGCCCATGCAGCGCGCTTGAAATCGCTGAGCTGCGCGAATGACGAGCGCGCCCCACCCGCAGCCTATGTCGAGTAGCGTCTGGCCGCGCTGAAGCCGGATCTTCGAGAGGATATGGTCGATCTTCTTTTCCTGAGCCGCGTCGAGCGTTTCGGATCCGTCTTCGAAGTAGCCGCACGAATAGACCATCCGCTTGTCGAGCCAGAGCTGGTAGAAGTCGTTCGATACGTCGTAGTGGTACTGGATCGATTCCTTGTCTTCCTTTCGCGTATGTGAAAACCGCTTGAAGACTTTCGCGGCGAATCCCGGTTCGCCACCGGAGAGCGAAGACAGTTTGTACGCCATGTCGACGATGTCCGCTATCTTTCCGTCGATGTCGACGCTCTGCTGCACATAGGCCTCGCCGAGCGAGTCCAGGCTCGGGTTGAGGAATGCCGCAATGGCCTTCATGTCGTTGACGCGCAACTGCACCTTCGGCGTGTCGAACTGCCCCAGGTCGTAGCTGTTGCCCGTGCGCAGCGTTACCCGAACCGGAAGATTCATCTCAGTTCGAATGCGATTGATCCATGTGTCCAGCTTTGTACTGATTACCTTGTCGAACATGTTTTGAACCTTGATGAAAAGACACTGAAGTGCTTGGCGTACGACCGATCGATCGCAACAATGGGGCGGAACAGACCATCTATTGCGCGATCTTGAGGCCGATCACGCCGACGACGATGCATCCGAGAAAGAACAGCCGGGCGGGTGACGCGGAGTCGCCGAACAGATAAATGCCGAACACGGCGGTGCCGGCTGCGCCAATTCCGGTCCAGACGGCGTATGCGCTGCCGATAGGCAAGCTTCTTACCGAGGCGGAAAGCAGGATCATGCTGAACAGCAGCGAAAGAGCCGTGCCGACCGTGGGCCACAAGCGCGTGAAGCCCGCGGAATACTTCAGACTTGTCGCAAAGAGGATTTCAAAAACGCCAGCAAGAATTACAAAGAACCAAGCCACTACCAGCACCTATGCTTGTGAGAAGAGAACGGAAAAGGCGAGTCGTAGAGGCAAAATTTTGCCAATACTGGGGTTCCGTCGATAGGCGCGCGCGCGTGCAGAATCGGCCAATTTGCAACGAGGTCGAGACACGGATAGCCGCCGCGCCGCTTGCCTCGCCACTTGTGAAGCATCAAAAACGGCCACACTGCGATGGTTTTCTGCCATACCGCGAAGGGCCAAACCATCGCGCCTTAGAATGCAAGGCAAGGCGCAAACGACGTGCGCCCGGAGTCATGATGCGAATCGCTTTATTGGTGTTTCCCGGTGTGCAGATGCTCGACGTGGTCGGGCCGATGGACGTCTTCAGCGAGGCGAATTGCCAGTTGGGCGATCCGCACGCATATTCGTTGCAGATCGTCGCGCCCACCGTCGAGACCATGACCGCGTCGAGCGGTATGAGGTTCTTGCCTGACGCCTCCATTCACGACACTGGCGCTGAAATCGACACGCTGCTCGTCGCCGGGAGCCCGCGCATCAGCGAATATGAAGAGAATGCCGAATTGATCGCCTGGCTCGTCAGGCAGTCGCGCTACGTGCGACGGCTCGGCTCGGTGTGCTCAGGCGCGTTTCTGCTGGCCCGAGCCGGTTTGCTGACGGGCAGGCGGGCCACGACCCACTGGAATTCGGCGACCCGTCTAGCGCAGACATACCCGAACGTGCGCGTCGAGCCCGATCATATTTTTGTCAAGGACGGACCGATCTACACGTCTGCGGGCGTCACCGCCGGAATGGACCTTGCGCTTGCCCTGGTCGAGGAGGATCACGGACGCGGCGCGGCGCTTCGAGTTGCACGGGAACTCGTCATGTTCGTCAAGCGCCCGGGCGGGCAGTCGCAGTTCAGTCTGCATCTGGCCGCGCAGGTGTCGGAGCGCAGCCCGATGCGCGACATTCAGGAATGGATACTCAGCGATCTCGCGCGAGATCTTTCGGTCGAGGTGCTCGCCAATCGTTTAGGGATGAGCGCGCGCAATTTCTCGCGGATGTTCAAACGGGAAACGCAGGCTACGCCGGGAGATTTCGTCGAGATCGCCCGCGTGCAGGCGGCGCAACGCATTCTCGAAGAAAGCGACACGCCGTTGAAAAAGGTCGCGTACGTTTGCGGCTTCAGCGACCAGAACAGTCTGCGCCGCGCATTTATGCGTCGGCTCAGCGTGACGCCGCTCGAGTACCGGCAGCGATTCCGGTCCGGCAGCCCCACGATCCTCGAAAGCGTTCGCTCGGCGCTGGGGGCCGCTTCCTAAATGTCTCGTTGCATGACCCGACCCCCGCCACGGTGGAGGCGGGGGATCGATGGACTGATCTGACGACTAGGTCATCCCGCGGCGCGACGTGGCGATATCGGCCCGCACGGCATCCATGTCGAGCGCCTTCACGGTTTTGAGTAGGTGGTCCAACTGGCTTGCAGACAGGGCGCCGACTTCGCGATAGATCAGGATTTCGTCTCGAAATACCAGCAATGTGGGGATGGAGCGTATGCCCGCTATCGAAGCGAGCTCCCTGGTGCTCGCCCGTAGACGCTTTTGCTACCCCGAAAAGCGCCATCCGGACGGGAAAGGAGGGGATCGCTCAAGACTCAATTATGAATTTCCGCTGCAAAACATTGCGGCTAGATCAACGCGAATTCGAGACATCCGGCCGATGGGATTTTTTGAGCGCTCCCTGCTCGACCGGTGCGGTCAACGACAACGCGAGCATCGCGTTCGACGCGGCTTGCAGGAGCGACCGTCCCCTTCGGGTCGATCACGCCCCTTGATAAGGCAACATCCAATCAATCTCAGCCCCGATCCAATACTGACCGAGCGATCAGATCCAGACATCCCACATATCAGCCGATTACCGCGTCGTGCATCGCGATCATCGGCTCGACGTCGAAGCCCGCGGCGCGCCATGCATCGATGCCGCCTGCAAGCGGCAACGCCAGCTTGATGCCTGACAGCCGCAACTGCCTGGCCACCGACACCGCGGACACTTCGTTCGGGCACGCACAATAGATGACGAGTGTCCGGTTCGTTCCATGGCGCTCCATGATTTGCCGGGTCTTTCGTTCATCGGCAATCACCGCGCCCGGAATGACGAATGGATCGAGCGTCCTCCGCTCGGCGGAGCGAATATCGATCACGACCGGCCGCGGATTGTTCGCGAGCAATGCATGCAATTCGCCGGCGCTGATCCGAGCCTTGCCGAGCGCGTTTGCCAACATGAGTCTGCGGCAGTAGCGGTACAGGACATACAGCACCGGAACGATGCCGACGAAGATGAGCGCACGCCAGCCAAGACGGGCGACAAACACGAAAATCACGTCGATCTGCGAAGCGAATAGCGTGCCGATCGCCAGTCCGATCGATGCCCACAGTGCGATGCCCGCACAATCGTGCAACACAAACGAGCGCAACCTGACGGCCATCGCACCGCATAGCGGAACGGCAACGAGCGACAGGCCGGGAACGAACCTCGCAACGATGAGCACACGAACACCCCAGCGCCCGAAAAACCGCTCTGTCGTCCTGACGCACGCTTTACGCGATTGCGACAGCTTGCAGACGGTATGAATCGTGCGCTTGCCGTACCGTTTGCCGCCCTGAAACCAGACCAGGTCGCCGAGAAAGCCGCCGATCACGGCGGCGCCCAGTATCGTCGAGAAATGCAGCAACGTCGACGACGCGACATGTGTGACGAGCGCAACGCCTGCCCCGACCGTGATCAACGTCGGGATGGCAGGCAGAGGCAGGCCGAGCGAAGACCCGAGCACATTCAGGAATACGACCAACGTGCCGTACCGTGCAATCATTTCATGCGACATCATGGTGCTCTCCTCGAGGCTCGCACTTTCATACTCACGGAAGGCGTCGCCACGCGTCACTTGGTGGCAGACAACTCCTTCGCCGGCGCGTGTTTCGCTTCCGGCAAAGCGTCCGTGCCCCGGCCCTCCGCTTCGTTGACGTCCTGCCGATAGCGGTGCACGTCCCGCGTGACGAAGCCGATTTCGCGGCTCGGGATATCGAACCAGTCGGGATGGCCGAACGATCGCCGAATATCTTCGAGACCGCTCGCCCAATGCTCGCGCATGGTGCCCTCGCTGAACTCATAGTCCTTGTAGTGCCCCTCGAACGACTTGTTCTTGTAGATCAGATGCACGACGTTCACTGCACTGCCATCGGCCGTCTTCTGCGCTTCCCGCAACAACGGGTGCGCAAGCCGCACGTGTTCGGGAATGTGTTCGAGCAGCGCCTTGATCATTTGCGCATGTTTCTGGTTCTGCGACATGAACGCGGTGATGGCGCGCGTGCGGCTTGAATACTGAATGTCCTTGGTGCGCTCGCTGACATCGAGGAAATCGCTCGGCAACTTGCCGCGCGAGCTCCACAGATCGATCTGGAAAACGAGCGTGTCCTTGTGCTGGCTTTCCCTGATGATTTCGGTCAGCGGCGTGTTGGACACCAGTCCGCCGTCCCAGTAGAACTCGCCGTCGATCTCGACGGCCGGAAAGCCCGGCGGCAGCGCGCCGGAGGCGATGAAATGTTCCGGCGCGAGACGCATTTTCGCATTGTCGAAATAGACGAGATTACCCGTTCGAACATTGACTGCGCCGACGGATACGCGAATGTTTCCGTCATTGATGCGATCGAAGTCTGCGTATCGCAACAGCGTTTCACGCAACGCCGACGTGTCGTAATAGCTGACCTGATCGGGGCGCTTCCTGCCGAACCCGGAGAAGGACATATGCGAGCGCGGGGAGAAGAAACCGTCCTGGCCTTCCATCAACGTGCGCGTTGCGGCCCATGCGCTCGACCACCTGCGTCCCATTTCTTCCAGCCCGGACCACGCCGACATGTAATTGCCGAAGTGCGAGAGCGGGTCGGTCGGCTGACTGATGGTGCTCCAGAAGCCGCGCAGTGCTTCCGTTCGATCCGCGGGCGCATTGCCTGCGATGATCGCCGTGTTCAGCGCACCGATCGATACCCCGGCGATGCGCGTCGGTTCCACGCCGACCTCGGCCATACCCTCGTACACGCCGGCCTGGTACGAGCCGAGTGCGCCGCCGCCCTGCAGCACGAGCCCGATTTCGTCATAGGCGGGAAGCTTGATGCGATGGGGCTGCTTCAGTTTGTTACGCTGGCTCGAATACATGGTGTTCTCCTTACTGCATGAACCAGCCGTGGCTGACGACGATCGATTGCCCGGTGAGCGCGTTCGACTCGAAGCCGGCCAGGAAGGCAACCGTGTTCGCGACATCGGCCAGCGACGTGAATTCGCCGTCGACCGTCTCTTTCAACATGACGTCCCTGACGACCTGTTGTTCTGAGATGCCGAGGACCTTCGCTTGCTCGGGGATCTGCTTGTCGACCAGCGGCGTTCTGACGAAACCGGGGCACACGACATTGGCACGCACGCCACGCGGTCCACCTTCTTTCGCGACAACCCGCGCGAGACCGAGCAACCCGTGTTTCGCGGTCACATAGGCGGATTTGAGCGGCGACGCCTCGTGCGAATGTACCGAGCCCATGTAGATCACCGTGCCACCCTTGTTCGACGCATACATATGCCTGATGGCGGCCCGGGTCGTCAGAAACGCACCGTCGAGGTGGATGGCCAGCATCTTCTTCCAGTCCGAAAATGCGTAATCCTCGATTCGGTTGACGATCTGGATGCCTGCGTTGGACACGAGCACGTCGATTCCGCCCAATCGATTCACCGTTTCGGCCAGCCCCGCGTCGACGGCTTCCTCGCTGGTGACGTCCATGGCGATCGCCAACGCCTTCCCGCCGTTGCCGACGATGTCGTCGGCAACCTTGCGCGCCGCCTCGAGATTCAGGTCCGCGATCACGACCGTTGCGCCGTCCATCGCGAGCTTGCACGCGCACACCTCGCCGATACCGCTTGCCGCGCCCGTCACGAGCGCGATCTTGTCGTTCAGTGCCATAGGTCCTCCGGGAGCTTATTGGTTGACTGCGATTTTCAGCGGCTCGGCAGGGGCGAGATAGTCATAGGCCACTTCGCCGATATCGAGCGTGAGATGTGCAATGACGTGGCGTGCGCCGATCACGCGGCGAACCGGCAGATCGGCAACCGATGCGAGTGCATGGGGATGCAGCTCGAGCGCGGCAGGTCCCTCCCATGCGCCGATCACGTCGACATCGCGCAGGAAGAAGCGCACCAGTTCGCAAATGCGGGCCGAACCGTCGACGTGCGGAATGATCTTGAGCAGGTAGTTGGGCGTGTCGGCGAGCTTGCGGCGCTCGGCCGCCGTGTCGAGGGCGCGATACTTGTAGCCCATCGTTCCGGTGGCGACGCGTTGCGTGCCATAGTCGAGCGTGCCGAGCAGCGTGTCCTTGCCGTCGACGCAGAGCTTCGGCGACGCCAGTTTCTTGGGGAATCCCCAGATTTCGCGTCCGGCTGCGATCGGGCCTTCGTCGTCGAGGTACATCGCGTGCGTGAAATTGGCTCGATTGCCGTCCTCATCGAGGACGGAAATCACCTGGCCGCTCTCCGTGTAGTCGCCGAATCCGGACGAATCGGGCATGCGAATGAATTCGTAATGAACGACGGGCCGGTCGACCGTCAGCGGTTCCGGAACGACGGCCCGAAGGGCGTCCATGTCCGTCTCGTACGAAATAATAAAGTACTCCCGATTGATGAAACGGAAGGGCGGACGCGGATACGCCGGGTTATGCACGGGCATTGCAAACGCGTTGTCGCGGATGTCTTCTTCTGTCACGGATCGTTCCTCGGTTGTAGAGGGGCTGTGTCACACCCATCGCGCCAGCCTCGGCTGGCATGGCCAATGACGTGCGAGGACGCAGCGCGGTGCGGACTTGCCGCGCGCGCTCGCACGTTGCTCTTGCGGTGCCGTGTTGGTTTCCCGGATGCATCAGGCAGCATCTACGGCCACCGTCATCGCCAAGCGTAGGCGATGCGGCCTTGCGGCAGTAGCGTCGCAAACGACCTCACCATGTTGTCTTGACGACAACAATCGACGACGGGAGGTGTGGGAAGCAATGATCGAGGGTCGGCAATCCGGTACCGACCGGAAAACGCCGGATTCGCTATAGCGCGATGATGGCGTGGCTCGACGAACCGGCTGCATGTTCTCCGAGCATCGCTTTCAGATCCCGCTCGATCGTGCCGCACAGCGTCGAAATGGGAACATCGTTCGCGCCGCCTTCGAACGGATTCTCCGTGCTTTCGCCAACTTGATCGAGCGACGTGTACATCCACGACACCGCGACGCTGCATGGCACCACCAGCCAGACCATGTTGCCGTGCATGAAGCCGCTCACGCTATCGTTCAGCCGGTTGAATTCGTTCAGAAGACCGAACGGAAGCGACAGGCAAAAAAATCGGACGAACAGGGAGCTGACAGTCGCGTACTGACGCGGATAGGGGAAATTCTTGAAACGTTCGGATCGCGACTGGAGATCAATGAAGTCTCCAATGGTTTTCTGAAGTTCCATATAGAAATTCGAATTCAGATGGCCGGCCATGTGAAGCATTTTCAGCGAGGTACCTTGCAGTCCCAGCACGCATGTCGTGATGGAAGCAGAGGAGAGCGCCTGTTCCGCTTCAGAAGGAGACAAGTATGTCGGCAGTATTTCCTTGATGTCTTTTTCCCATTCCGGCACGCGATAGAAGCGACGATACTCCGCGTTGTGGCGCTTGTCCGTGCTTTCCCAGACACGAGGACGGCGCAGGTCGTATCGCAGCGCGGTGAGCCAGGCGAGGTGTCGATAGATCAGCTTTCGGGCCACCTCTTCGTCCGTCACGAAGTCGCGCGTGAATTGCCCCCAGCGACGGCTTTTGCTCTGGATGTCGGTCCATATGTCGAGCGCATCCATTGACCGGTTGTACGTCTGGACATTCTTGAAACCAACGATAAAGGATGTCGCGGTTCCGAGGAGGGCCACGATCGTCAGGGGTATCGACAGCCATGTGACTGAAAAGAATTTATACAGAACAACCGGTACGGAACCGAAAATGAGAAGCTCGTAAATCTTCCAGCGAGTCCAGATCAGAAATTCCGATAGCTTGTACGATTTGCCGAGATGCATTTTATTTGCCTCGTCGATAACTCAGGTGGGTGATGAACAGGGCGCCTTGGGCACGCGCGATCTTCCGTCACGCATCATGCCTGCGATCGATTCGGCCGGGATGGGGTCGATTGGTGCCCAAGAGGCAACATCGTGAGAACGCTTGAGGATCTACTGCGCAATGCTGTGTCGACCTAGGATGACCTCGCGCGACGACGTTTTCGTTTTGCCTGTTTGGCTTGCAGCCGGCGTCCGTCGACATCGCCAATTTCCAACCGAGGACAATCATCATGTCGCAGAAAATCCTGATAGTGGGTGCCGGTTTCGCCGGCGTATGGGGCGCACTCGGCGCGGCTCGTGTGCTGGATGGTGCCGGTGTGACGAGCGGCGACGTTGAAATCACGTTGATCTCGCCGAAACCGGAATTGCAGATCCGGCCGCGGCTGTACGAAAGCGAACCGCAGCAAATGGCCGCGCCGCTGCTGCCGCTGCTCGACGCCGTCGGCGTGAAATTTCTCGAGGGTAGCGTCGAAGAGATTGCAGTCGACGAGAAGACGGTCAGTGTGGCGTGCGCCAGCGGCCAAAAGCGTTTGCTCGCGTACGACAGGCTGTTGTTGACCAGTGGCAGCAAGTTGAGCAGGCCGCCGGTGCCGGGGCTGGCTGATCATGCGTTCTCGGTCGATCGTATCGAGGACGCGGTAGCGCTCGATGCGCACTTCGCGGCGTTGGCCAAACTTCCGGATTCGCAGGCACGCAATACCGTCGCGGTCGTCGGCTGCGGCTTTACGGGTATCGAGGTCGCCACCGAATTGCCCAGGCGATTGCGCGAGCGGTTCGGCCCGGACGCGGCGATTCGTGTCGTCGTGATCGGTGCGCAGGCCGAAATCGGCCCCGATCTCGGCCCCAATCCTCGGCCTTACGTCGCTGAAGCCTTCGACTCGCTGGGCGTCGAGGTCGTGCTTGGATCGCGCGTCGTATCGGTGGGGACGGACGGCGTTCGTACCGCGTCGGGCCAGCATATCGAAGCCATGACCGTGATCTGGGCCGGCGGTATGCAGGCCAGCCCGCTGACGGCGCAAGTCTCCTCGCATCTCGACCCGCTCGGCCGTGTCGAGGTCACGCCCGATCTTCGTGTCGCCGAAGCACCGCATGTGTTCGTGGCGGGCGATGTGGCGCGAGCGCGCAGCGACCATGACGGGCACTATGCATTGATGTCGTGCCAGCACGCGATCGTGATGGGGCAATTCGGCGGGCACAACGTCGCCGCGGACTTGATTGGTGCGCCGACGCTGGAATACACGCAGCCGTTCTATGCAACCTGCCTCGACCTTGGCGAATGGGGTGCTGTTTACTCGGAAGGCTGGGACCGGCAGATCAAACTGACGCATGCCGAAGGAAAGGCGCGCAAGCAGATGATCAACACGCAGTGGATCTATCCGCCGGCGCCGAATCGCGCCGAGGCGCTGGCAGCAGGTAATCCGCAGGCTTCCTTCGGCTGATCTGCCGCCGCCCCCGCACGTGTCGCGCGATGCACGGTGGGGGCGGCCCGGCACGTCGCAGCGACGGCACACGTGATCGTTGGACAAGACGCCGCCGCCGCGCGAAAGGCGTTGAGTCAGTCGACGACGGTTACGATATTGACGGTGCCTTGCTTGGCCATCTTTGCATACGGACACAAGCGCTCCGCGGTTCGAACCATCTCTTCCGCGATGTCGCGATCGATACCGGGCATCCGGACCCGGACATCGACAAGCAATGCATAGCCGCCGTCCATGGGATCGCGGCCGAACGAAACCTGCACCTCCACGACCGTATCGGCGATCTCCATGTCGGCGCGTTTTTCGAGCAGGTTCAGCGCACCGTGGAAGCACGCGGCGAAGCCCGCCGCGAACAGTTGTTCCGGATTGGTCCCGTTGCCGGGTCCGCCGAACTCGGTGGGCAGGCGCAGATCGACAGCGAGATTTCCATCGTCCGAGCGGGCCACTCCGGATGCACGGCCGTGTCCTGTCTCGCCGCCGGTGACGGTGACGCTCGTTGTATAGAGAGGCTGAAAATCCCGGCCCCGATACCTGTCGAGGAGGGAAAGCGGAGGGGCCTGCAGCTTCTTGTCATCCATGATGCATGCTCGAGTTCGACGACGCGCTCCGACCGTTGGTCATTCGTCGAAGCGTCTTGCAACCGGAGCACTGCCCGGGCAGATGGCGTCTTCAAGAAACGATGCGGAGCGAACTATCGTATGAGGAATGCGGCAATCTTCCGGTGCGGCCCGATTTGTGGTTTGTCTACGGGAGAAAGACGACTCCATGCTAGAGGAGCGCGAATGATGCCGGTATAGCCATCAAAGGCGAATGTATGTTTCCCGTTGGACACCAATCCGGACGCTGCCGGGGCGCACTGATGCAATACGCGCAGTTGCCGTGTGCCGCGCATCAGCGATCCAGGCAAGCGCGTAGCGTTTTGGCATGACGTCGCGCTTCGTCCGCATCGGCGATGTTCGCGAACCCGATGATGAGGCCGCGCGGCGTTTGCTGCGTGTGGCTGTTCGTATACCAGATCGACAGCGGCAGGACCGCGAGCCCGGCGTCGCGCGCGCGCGCGGCGACCGCGACGTCGTCGACCGGTCCTTCCGGCCCGTCAGTGAATCGCACGGCGAACTGAATGCCGCCGGCCGGCAATTCGACGATCAGCCGCTCGCCGAACGCCTGCCGCAATGCGTGCACGATCAGCGTGCGGCGCTCGCCGTACAGCGTGCGCATGCGCTTCAGGTGCCGGGCAAAGTGACCCTGCTCGATGAAATCGGCGAGGGCCGCCTGCAGGAGCGTCGGCGAACCGGCATTCATGCTGCATGCCACGCGTTCGACGCGCTCCACGGCGCGCTCCGGGACGACCGCGTACGCGAGCCGCAAGCCGGGGTACATCGCCTTGCTGAAGGTGCTGCAATAGATCACGTGATCCCGGCGGTCCAGGCTCTTCAACGCGGGCAGCGGGCGGCCGAGATAGCGAAACTCGCTGTCGTAGTCGTCCTCGACGATCCACCCCGACGTCTTTTCGGCCCAGTCCAGCAAAGCGATGCGACGGGAAAGCGACAGCGTATGCCCAAGCGGGCTCTGATGCGACGGCGTCACGAGCGCGAAGCGCGCTTGGGGGTCCAGCTGCATGCCGCGCCCGACGTCGATCCCTTCGGCATCCACCGGCACGGGAACGAGTTGCACGCCGGTCTCCGACAGGAAGCCGCGGGCGAGCAGATAGCCGGGATCCTCGAACCACACGCGGTCGTTCGCGCGGGCGAGGCTGCGCAGCACGAGTTCGAGCGTGGCGCGGTAGCCGCCGGTGACGAATACCTGTTCCGGCACGCAGGTGACGCCGCGCGACAGGGTCAGATAGGTCGCGATGTGTTCGCGCAGCGGCCGGTAACCGGCCGGATTCGGGTAGCCCAGCAGCGCGCGGTCGCTGCTGCGCGCACGCAGCGACACCAGCCGGTGCCAGACCTTGCGCGGAAATGCATCGAGCGCCGGGAGCCCCGGTTGCAGCGGACGCGGCTCGCCGCTCATCGCGACGGCGATCGGCTGCGGGCGCCGTGGCGGCGGATTGTCGTGCGACATGCCCGCCTCATCGCGCGGGCCGGCGGATTCGGCGCGCGGTGCCGGTGCGCCGCCTCGCGCGGGCGCCGCGCGTGTCAGCGCGACCGGCAGGGACGGCGACACGAACGTACCCGCCGCGCCGCGCATTTGCAGGTATCCCTCGTCGACCAGGATCGTGTAAGCCTGTTCGACGGTGCCGCGCGCCGTGTTCAGTTGCGTCGCCAGGCCGCGCAACGCGGGCACGCGATCGCCGGGGCGCAGGTGACCGGCGGCGATCGCGGCCCTGAAACGCTCGCAAATCTGCAGATAGACCGGCAACTGGTGATGCCGGTCGATTTCGATGGTCAGCGGGGGCGTTTGCGTGGACATCGCGGTCTCCCGGGTAACGCGAACGGATAGGGCATGGACTAGTCCTGTCGACGATTCTTGGCACTTATGGATAGGACATGATTCTTCCACAATTGCGCCACGTGATGCGACGGTTATGACCGGCTTCATCGGATCGGGCACCCGTCGCATCCGCTTCGCATTCCAATGCAATCCATTCGTCAGGAGATTTTGCGATGAAGATCGTTGTCATCGGCGGTTCGGGCCTGATCGGCTCGCGTGTCGTCACGTTGCTCGGCGCAGCGGGCCATCAGGCGCTGGCCGCATCGCCGCGCACCGGCGTCAATACCATCACCGGCGAAGGCCTGGCCGACGCATTGACGGACGCGGACGTCGTCGTGGACGTGGCGAATGCGCCGTCGTGGGAACCGCAGGCGGTGCTGGACTTTTTCCGCACGTCGGCGCGTAATCTCGGCAAGGCCGAAGTGGCCGCGGGCGTGCGCCATCACGTCGCGCTGTCGATCGTCGGCTGCGACCGCATGCCGGAGAACGGCTATTTCGCGGCCAAGGTCGCGCAGGAACAGGCGATCGAAGCGGCGGGCGTGCCGTACACGATCGTGCGCGCGACGCAATTCATGGAATTCATCGGCGGTATCGCGGATTTCGCCACGCAAGACGGCACGGTCCGGATTGGCGACGGATTGTTTCAGCCGATCGCCGCGGAAGACGTGTCGGCGCTCGTCGCGCAGATCGCGCTCGCCGGGCCGCTGAACGGCACGGTCGAGATCGCGGGCCCGGATCGCGCACCGTTCGCGGAGATCGTCGCACGCTATCTGAAGTCGGTCGGCGACGCGCGCACGGTCGTGACCGATCGCGATGCACGTTACTACGGTGGCCGCGTCGAGGAAAAATCACTGGTACCGCTTGGGGAGGCGCGGCTCGGCCGCATCGGTCTCGACCAGTGGCTCGCGGAAATCTGATTCGCGTTCGCACGTTTGGCGGCTCGCCGGCGCAAGCCGGCGATGGACAGTCAGGAGGAGCGGCATGCGTTGGGGGCAGCGGAAATGAATCAATCGGAACCATCGGAGCAAGGCGCTCGTCGCGACCTGGCTGGTCGCGCCGATGCACTCTCCGCGAGCTTCGGTGCGAGCTATGCGGGCATTCTTGCATTCGTCGCAGTGGCGAGCGAGGGGAGTTTTACCAAGGCTGCCGAACTTCTTGGCGTCGGCCGGCCGGCCGTGAGCCGGAACGTCCAGAAGCTGGAGGCGCAGTTGAGTACGCGGCTGTTCCAGCGGACCACGCGCATGACCGAACTGACTTGCGAAGGCCAGCGATTCTTCGAGAACTGTCATCAGGGCGTGGCGCAGATCGTGGAAGCCATGAACGACATGCTCGAGTTGCGACAGGGGCCGCCGCGCGGCCTCATTCGTATCAGCTCGGCGGTGGGATTCGGCAGGAAAATCGTCGCGCCGCTGCTGGAAACGTTCGCGGAGGCCTATCCCGACATCGTCATCGACCTGTTGCTCGACGACCGGCCGATCGACCTGGTGTCGGAGCGGATCGACGTGTCGTTCCGCAATGGACGCATCGAGGACTCCAGCATCATTGCCCGGCAATTGATTCCGATGCAGGTGGCGCTCTGCGCGGCACCTTCGTATGTGGCCAGGCACGGGCTCCCGCAGAGTCTGGAGGACCTCGGCCGGCACAAGTGCATCAATTTCCGTTTTGCCAGCGGTCGCATACTCGAATGGGAGTTCAATGTCGACGGCCGCGTGCAAAAGTACCTGCCGACGTCGCGCCTCACGTTCAACGACACGGATCTGGTGTTGCGCGCCGTGCTGAACGGGTCGGGCATCGCGCAGATGGCCGGCTACCAGATCCGCGACCATCTCGCGTCGAACGAACTCGTCGTCGCGCTGGCGAAGCACGTGCCGGAGGATCGCGGCCACTACATCTGCTACCTGAGCCGGCAACATCTGCCGACGCGCATTCGAATCTTCGTCGACTTCATGACCGAGCAGATTCGTGCGCTCGATCTGAACTGCATGACGCGGTTCAATCCGGATGTCCCGGGGGCTTCGTCGGCGGGGCTGGCGGCTTGAAGAATGCGTGAGGACGGACTGGCCGTCCGACCGGATGGTGCGGACGCTGTCTGCACGGTCCCCACCGCTCGAATCGAGCCGGGAAGGACATTTGATCTCCTCTTTCCGATTGCGCCGCGGCGGATCGCGGACCTCCGCGAAGCTGCCGATCGTGCCTACTGCCGGTTGCCTAAGCGCGGCTTATGATCAGCACAACCTCGGCTAAATCAGATCGGCCGGTCATTCGACCGGAGTATGTTGCCTCATCGGATCGATGACCATGACCAGGACGCGTTAGAGCCGTTTGGTCGCGGGGACGACGTTGCGCGGTACAGGGAGACGTTCGCGCCACGCCGAGCACGATCATTTTCGGTAAAGACGTAGGCAAACAGGACGATCATGACCTTCAAGCGCACTTTCCATGCCGTCGAGACTCACTCGGGTGAGCCGATGCGCGTGATCACCGGTGGCGTTCCCCATATCCCGGGCAACACGGTCTACGAGCAGATGAAGTGGCTCGAGCAGAACGACGACCAGATCCGCATGCTGATGCTTCGCGAGCCGCGCGGCTATCCGCCGCTCTGCTGCAACCTGGTGGTGCCGGCAAAGCATCCGGATGCGGCGGCGGGCTACATCATCATGGAGCAGGTCGAATATCCGGTGATGAGCGGCGGCAACACCATTTCGGTTGCGACCGTGCTGCTGGAAACCGGAATGATCCCGATGCAGGAGCCCGTGACGGAGTTCCAGCTCGAAGCGCCGGCGGGGCTGATCGGCATCCGCGCGGAGTGCAGCAACGGCAAGGTCACGTCGGTCACCTTCAAGAACGTGCCGGCGTTTGCCGCCCACATCGAGCAGGTCATCGACGTGCCGCATCTCGGCAAGGTCACGGTGGACGTGGGCTGGGGCGGCATGTTTTACGTGATCGCCGACGTCCGCCAGTTCAAGGGACTCGAACTGAAGCCCGAGCACGCCCGGGAAATCACCCGCGTCTCCGCGCTGATCCTGAAGGCTGCCCAGGAGCAGTTGCCCGTCGCGCACCCGCATTACCCGGGCTACGGGATCACGATCGCGCAGCTGTCCGGTCCGACGGAGAACCCGAACGCGGACTGGAAGAACGTCGTCACGGTGGCCAGCGGCGCAATCGACTTCGACAAGCCGGCGACGTGGACCGGCGCCGTCGACCGATGCCCGTGCGGCACGGGCACGTCCGCGAAGATGGCCACCCTTCATGCGAAGGGCCAACTGGACCTGAACCAGCCGTTTCGACACGAAGGCGTGCTGGGAACGGTGTTTACCGGCAACCTCGTCGAGCGGGCCAGCATCGGCGACATCCAGGCGGTCGTGCCGACGATCTCGGGCCGTTCGTGGATCTACGGCTACAACACCTATGTGCTCGATCCCGACGACCCGTTCGTCAACGGCTTTACGATGGGCGACATCTGGGCATGACACGGGGCGGCCTGGCAGGCCGTCGGTCGGCAGGACAGGCAGGCATGCGGGCGACCCGGGCACCTTGAAACGGCCCGGGTCGTCGATTGCATTTGGGGAGCGAGACGATGAAATACGAGCGTGAAGCAGCGCGGCTGGTGGCGTTCGACGCAATCAAGGCGGTGGGTGCGAACGATGCAATCGCGCATTCGCTCGCCGAGGCGGTGATATCGGCTGAACTAGCCGGAAGCAAGGCGGTCGGTTTTGCCCATCTGCCGGACTACCTGGACGGTTTCGCAAAGGGCAGAATTGCTGCGAGTGTGGAGCCGGCGGTGAGCTTTCCGGCTCCGGCCGCAGTACGGGTCGATGCACGAGGCGGCATCGCGCAACTGGCCTACGACTGCGTGTTCGACGAACTCGTCGACCGAGCGAAGACGTATGGCGTCGTCACGCTGGCCGTGTCGAACAGTTTCACTGTCGGCGAGCTCGGCTACTACACGCGCCGGCTCGCAGAGTCGGGCCTGGTCGCGCTCGGTACCTGCAACGCGACGGCGCAGATGACCACGCAGGAGAGCGGCAAGGCGGTGTTCGGAACCAATCCAGTGTCGTTCGCCGCTCCGGTCGCGAACGAGAGGCCTTTCGTGATCGACCAGGCATCCAGCGCAACCGCATTCGTCAACGTTCGCAAGGCTGCGGAAGCGGGCGAGGCGATTCCCGACGGGTGGGCGGTGGACGGGCAAGGAATGCCGACCACTGACGCGCGTGCGGCCATCAGCGGCCTGCTGTTGCCGTTCGGCGGCGCGCGCGGCGCCAACATCGCGATGATGATGGAGATCCTGGCCGCGGGCGTGACCGGCGCCAACTGGTCGATGGACGCGCCGCCTTATGCACGAGGGAGCGAGACGCCGGGCGTCGGGCTGTTCGTCATGGCCGTGAAGGCCGATGTGTTCGCCAGCGATTTCGAAGCGCGCCTGGTCGCGCAGATCGCCAGGCTGGCGCAAGCCGGCGTGCGGATTCCGGGCAGTCACATCAAGGTGCGCGAGATCGACGTGCCGGACGACGTGATGAACCGGGTTCGTGCGTTCGGAACGGCCGGTTGAACCTGAGGCCGCCCGGCCGGCGGGGTGGCAGAACGCGCGGGCGGTCGTAGTCGGTAGTCGATCCGGTCGCGCTGCAACTCCGCAGCGACGTCACTCGGCGGGTGCCGCGCCCTGGATGAATCGTGACTGCTGCCGCGTGCGGTATTGCCGGCCCGCTTCGAGCATGGCGATGCTGCCGAGAATGAGGACGGCAGCCAGAATCTCCGTCAGTCCTACTGCTTCACCGCTGCCCCACCCGATGAGCAACGCGACCACGGGCGTGATGTACACGGCGCCCGCAGCCGCCACGGCGCCGAGTTTCTGCAACAGGTAGTAATACAGAATAAACGCCGAGCCGGTGCCGAGCAGCCCGAGCCCGATCGCGATCCCGGCCATCGCACGGCTGTCCTCGAAAATCCGTCCGATGCCGTGGACGTCGGTCAGTGCGGCAAGCATCAGCAATGCAATACCCATCTGCCAGGTCACGATGGCCAGCGGCGCGAGGCCGGTCGGCGACAGGAAGCGCCGGGCGTAGATGTACGAGAAGCCGAAGAGTGCCGACCCCGACATCATCCATGCGACGCCCGCCAGGCTGATGGCGTCGCCATTACCCAGGCCGGCCCACGGCCGCGCGATCAGCATGATGCCCGCCATGCCCAGCGCGACACCGTATTGCGTCGGGCGGTTCATCTTCTCGTTGCGCAGGAACAGGCCCGATGCCAACGATGTGAAGATCGTCGACGATCCGCCCAGCACGCCGGCAATACCGGACGGGAGCAGCGTCGTCCCCTGTGCCATGGCGAAGTAGGGGAAGGCCGCGGCCAGCGCGGCCATCACGGTGAAATGATGCAGGTGGCGTAGCTGGCCGAGCCGGATCGCGCGTTGATGCCAGGCGAGCGCGGCTAGCGGCGCGAAACCGAACAGGACGCGCAGCAGCGATATCTGACCCGGGCTGATATAAGCCCCCGCCCATTTCATGTAGATGAAATTGGATCCCCAGAACACGCCGAGGAGGACGAAGGCGCAATAGGTTCGTATCAAGATGGATCCGGTTCGGCGGGTTGGCGATCGGCGCGGGCGCGCTTCGTCAGGCGGGACGCGATGGTTCGGCGCACAGCTCGCCCGCAATGGCCCAATCGCTGGCGGGAACGTCCTCGAAGATGACGAAGGTATGCCTGGGTTCGATCCCGGCATGGCGAAACAGGCTCTCCGTGATCTCGGCAGCGACGGCCTTCTTGGCGGACGCCTCCTTGCCCGCGAGCCAACTGACGCGAACGACCGGCATGGGTATCTCCTTTCCGACTGTCTGAAGCAGGGTGTTGTCGAGCGCGGCGCAGCCGGCCGGTTGCGCCGACACGGGCCCGGCGCCAGCGTACGTTTCAGGCAAGTATCGAAAGGATGAAAAGGCGGGTCAACGGACTATTTTTTCCTGGTCGCATTACATTAGGTTATGCGAGCGAAACCGTAGGCAACGACGCGCAGGAAACGACGGCAACGCGACGCAGCGAATGGGCACCGGCGGCGCGAAGCCGACCTGCGTCGCGGACGTGATGCCGGCCGATCAACGACGAGTGCGGAAAGTCGAACGGCGCGGTTCAGCGAACCGGGAGATCCTCGCGCAGCCAGTCGATCAACTGGTTGACTGCCGGCGTGATCGAGCGGCCGTGAGGCACGACGACGAAATAGGCATCGGTCATCTTGCAGGACGCGACCGGCAGACGGACCAGCTCGCCGGTCGCCAGCAGGTCGTGGACCATCCGGCTCCAGCCGAGTGCGACGCCTTGCCCGTATCGCGCCGCCTGGACGGCGTCGGTATAGAGGCTGCAGCGAAGGACGTAGTTCAAGCGGCTCGGGCGGTGACCCACCGAGTGGAACCATGCGTCCCAGCCCATCCATCCCTCGTAGGTCGAATCGGATTCGACGAGCGGCAGCGCGGCGAGCGCCTGGAGCGATTCCGGCATGCCGTTCTCCTCGAGGAATCGCGGCGAGCAGACGGGAAATACTTCCTCGTCGAACAAGAGGATCGACGTGCCGTCCGCCCACCGGCCATCGCCATAGCGCACCGCGACATCGACCTCGACGTGCCGGAGGTCGGCCGTGAACATCTGGGTGGTCAGCCGCAACTGCAACGGCGGATTCAGTTGCTTGAGCTTGGGAAGCCGCGGCAGCAGCCGAAATTGCGCGAACGGCGCGGTCGACGCGAGGACGAGTTCCTGCTGCTCGGCGCCGGTCGACAGGCGATCGAATACGCCGGCGATCTTCTGCATGGATTCGGCCACCGTCAGGTACAGCATTTCCCCCTCGGTCGTCAGCGAGATCGAGCGATGCAGGCGATGAAAGAGACGGACATTCAGCGTTTCCTCGAGGAACCGTACTTGCCGGCTCACGGCCGCCTGCGTCACACCCAGTTCGGTCGCGGCAAGCGTGAAGCTCGCCAGGCGCGCGACTGCTTCGAACTCGACCAGCGCCGTCAACGACGGGACGATGCGTCGATACCCTTTGGTTCGTTTCGTCATGTTCATCAGGTTGGTGTCATGCGGGGTGCAGGCTCGAGGCCGGATGGCGTCCGGCCATCGGAAACGCCATGGCGGCGCCCCATCGTTCGGCGCGCCGGCGCGACATCCTGAGCCTACAAATTGTAGGGGTCAAGTCGGTGCGCCGCGGCGGTCGGATGGCGCCGGATTCCTTGCGGGCCAGTCGAATCAGGGTAAATCAGGGCGGGGCAAAGATCGCATAACTTAAAGTAATGCGAAGCAGAAAATAAGGCGCGTTGACGCTACGAATCGGCACTCCAATACTTCGGGCAAAGCGCAATGGAGGCATTGCGAAAGTCAACCCATTGGAGGAGTACATGTCTGCGATCCCGCTCAAGACCCATCGCGAGTTGCTCGACAGCCGCAAGCCCGGACACGGGATGCCGGCCGAGCTTTTTGGCCGCCAGGACGTGTTCGAGACGGACGTCGAAGTCTTCTTCGAGAAGCTGTGGATCTTCGTTGCCGTGACGGCCGACGTGCCGGAACCGGGCGACGTCTACGCGGTGGACATCGGCAAGTCGTCGATCATGATCGTGCGTGACGACGACGAGAACATCCGCGCTTACCGGAACGTCTGCCGGCATCGCGGCGCACGCCTGATGAAGGGCGGCGCCAAGGCGACCGTCGGCATGGTGGTGTGTCCGTATCACCAGTGGACGTACGACCTGGACGGCAGCCTGAAACATGCGACTCACATGGGCAAGGAATTCGACACGACATGCCGGAGCCTGATCCCGGTGCACGTCAAGGTGGTCGGCGCGCATGTGTTCGTTTGCCTTGCCGACGAGGCACCGGACGATTTCTCGACGCTCGAGACGGTGATGGCGCCGCGCTTCGCGCCGCACGACATGCAGCGCACGAAGATCGCGCACGAGATGACGATCGTCGAGAACGGCAACTGGAAACTCGTGATGGAGAACAACCGCGAGTGCTACCACTGCGGCGGTACGCATCCGGAACTCACGCAATCGTTCCTTGCGCACGACTTCGGCTTCTGTCCGGACGGGCAGAGCGACGAATCGCTGCGCGAGTACGACGCGTACCTTGCGCACAATGCGGCCCGCAAGGAAGAGTGGGAGGGAGCAGGCTATATCTGCGAAGCGTTCGAGTCGCTCGACGAGAGCGTCGACACGAATTTCCGTTCGCAGCGGCTCGTCATTGCCGGTGCCTGCGAATCGCAGACGATGGATACGAAGGTGGCATGCACGAAGCTGCTCGGCGGCCTGGAGCGCCGCGATCTCGGCGACGTGCACATGTGGGGCCATCACTCGTGGACGCACGTGATGAGCGATCATGCGGTGGTCGCGTACATCCTGCCGCTCGCGCCGGACAAGACGGTGGTGCGTACCGTGTGGCTGGTGCATGCGGATGCGGTCGAAGGCGTCGACTACGACCTGAAGACGCTGACCGAAGTGTGGGAAGCCACGACGCGGCAGGATGCGGATCTGGTTGCGATCACGCATAGCGGAACGCAGGACCCCGCCTATGTGCCCGGCCCGTACTCGACCTACACGGAAGCCGCGCTCGATCAGTTCGCACGCTGGTACGACGCACGCCTGAAGGCTCACGGAATCTGAGTTTCGCCATGACTGTCAGAGAGAATTCTTGCGTGGCCGGTCCGGCTGCGGAAGCACGGGATCGCTTCTCGGACCCCGACACCTGGGAGCGCGCGGAGCCGCAATGGTCCAGCGGCGAGCGCAAGACGCTGGTGTGCTGCAGGGTGCGGGCCGAAACGCACGACGTCCGCACCTTCGTGTTCCGCGCGAAAGACGGCCAGGCCTTCGCCTTCGAGCCCGGCCAGTTCATCACCGTATCGGCGGACATCGACGGCGTGCCGGTCAGCCGCTGCTATACGATCTCGTCGCCGCCAACGCGGCCGTACACGTTGACGATCACGGTCAAGCGCACGCCCGGCGGGATCATGTCGACCTGGTTGCACGACAACATGCGGCCCGGTGTCGAGCTGGATGCGTTCGGCCCGTCCGGCATCTTCACGCCGGCCGCCGCGCCGGCCGTGAAGATGCTGTACCTGTCGGCCGGCTCGGGCGTGACGCCGCTGATGTCGATGACGCGCGCGGCGATCGACCTCGGCCTGAATCTCGATATCGTGTTCGTTCACAGTGCGAGAACGCCCGAGGACATCATCTTTCGCAACGAGTTGAACCGGCTGCGGGAGGACGCGGACCATCTCCAGGTGATCCACGTGTGCGAAGCGCCGGGGGCCGAGGCAGGCTGGCGCGGCCCGATCGGCAGGCTGAGCGTCGAACTCCTGCGCGAGCGCGTCCCGGACTATCGCGACCGCGAGGTGTTCACATGCGGCCCGTCGGGCTATATGAACGCCGTCAGGGATCTCCTCGTCCAGGGCGGCCACGACCCGGCCCGCTACCATCAGGAAAGCTTCAACTTTGCCGAAACGGTGGAGCCGCTTGCTGACGTTGCCGATGGATCCGGCAACGCGGAGCAAGTGGCGGACGGCACCTATACGGTCCGGCTGGCCAAGTCGGGCAAGACGTTCGCGATGAATGCGTCGGAGACGGTGCTCACTGCCGCGCGCAAGAACGGCGTCGCGTTGCCGTCCTCGTGCAGCCAGGGCATTTGCGGCACGTGCAAGACCGCGGTGCTCGAAGGCACCGTCGACATGCATCACAACGGCGGCATTCGTCAGCGCGAAATCGACAAGGGCCTGCGCCTGATGTGCTGCAGCCGGCCGACGTCGGATCTCGTGCTGGATCTGTAGTCCGCGCCGAACCTTCGGGTTCCGGTTTCCCCACCTTCAGTCGGACGGCGTCCCGGGCCGCTTCTCCACGAAGCCGTCCCGGGGCGCCTTCATCCAGGTCCGTTCACTTTCCTTGCGTTGCAATCGTGCACGACGTCTCGCCTGTCCCGGATTCGAAACCGCGCCATTTCGGGTTTCTCATGCTTCCGTCGTATTCGATGATTGCATTCACGAATGCGCTGGAAGCGTTGCGCATCGCCAATTACGTGGACCGTATCGAGCACTATCGCTGGACGGTCTTCTCCGTCGACGGCGTCCCCGTCGAAGCCAGCAACGGCATCTCGATCCGGCCCGTGCAGGCGCTGGAGTCATCCGGCGATCTGCCGGACGTGATGATCGTATGCGGCGGCACGCACATCCGGGAGACCGTGGACGCGCGGCTGCGGCAGGCACTCGTCGCGCTCGCGAGCCGCGGGATCGCACTGGGCTCGCTGTGCAGCGGTGCGTATGCGCTGATGTCGGCGGGCTTGCTCGACCACTACCGTTGTGCGGTGCACTGGGCGGATCTGTTCAGGCTGCGCGCCGAGTTTCCGGACGTCCGGATCGCACGCGAACTGTTCGTCGTCGATCGCGACCGCATGACCTGTACCGGCGGCACCGCCCCGCTGGACATGATGCTCAATCTGATATCGACGCATCTCGGCCCACATCTGGTCGTACGCGTGTCGCAACACCTGCTGCTGACGAGGCTGCGAAGCGCGAGCGAGCACCAGCCGATACCGGTCGGCGCGCGGCTCGAGTCGGCGCGTGCGGAGCTCGTGGAGGCGGTGACCCTGATGGAGGCCAACGTCGAGGAGCCGCTTTCGTTCGACGAAATCTCGCGGCTCGTCGGACTGTCGGAGCGCCAGATGCAACGCATGTTCAAGCAGTATCTGAACGCGTCTCCGCGCGAGTATTACCTGAGTGTTCGCCTGAAGCACGCGCAAGGGCTATTGCGCACCGGTAACGATTTCGTCGCGCACGTATCGAGCCGTTGCGGATTCCCGTCGGCGTGCAGTTTCAGCAAGGCGTATCGACGGGAATTCGGCCATGCGCCGATTGCCGAGCGTCGCATTCCGCGTCAGGCATAGATGGCCATCGAGATCGAATCGGCACGATCGTCCGGACGACAGGGCGGGGCGGGCCATTCGCCATCCGGCGCACGGCCCGCCCCGCTTCATGGTTGCGTCGCTCGCTTACTTCTGGCCGAGCCAGACCGCGAACTTCTGGTTCAGGTCGTCGGAATGATCGGCCCAGAATGCGATGTTGGTGTCGATCGCGTTCTTCTGGTTCTGCGGCGCGGTCGGCAGGTACGGCGCGACCTTGGGATCGACCAGCTTGACCGACGACTGGCGCAGCGGCCCGAGCGCCGTGGCCGTGGCCAGCTTCGCGAGGGACTCGGTCGAGGTCGCGTGGCGAATGAAGTCCTGTGCGGCCTTCTGGTTCTTCGCCCCCTTCACGATCGCATAGCCTTCGATGTTCTTGACTTCACCATCCCACAGGAATCCGAACGGTTTCTTGTCCTGCGTGGCGGCGACGTAGATCCGGTTGTTGTAGGCGCTCGTCATCGTCACTTCGCCGTCGGCCAGCAGCTGTGGCGGCTGCGCGCCGGTTTCCCACCAGACGATCGACGACTTGATCGTATCCAGCTTCCGGAATGCGCGCTTCAGGCCGTCGGGCGTCGCGAGCGTCTTGTAGACGTCCGCGGCGGGGACGCCGTCGGCGAGCAGCGCCCATTCGAGCGCGGCTTCCGGCGACTTGCGCAGCCCGCGCTTGCCGGGGAACCGCTTCAGGTCGAAGAAGTCCGCGATCTTCGTCGGCTCGCCGCCCTTGAACGCATTCTTGTTGTACGTGATCACCGTGGACCATGCGACGTTGCCGACCAGGCAGTCCGACAGGCCGCCCGGCATGAAGTCGGACTTGGCCGCGGCACCCGTCGAGGCTGCCGGCAGGGACGCGGGATTGATCTTCTCGAGCAGACCTTCGTCGCACGCGCGCGTTGCGTCGGCGAGCTGCATGTCGACCACGTCCCACGTGACGTTCTTCGTCTCGACCTGGCTGCGGATCTGGGCAATCCCGCCGTTGTACGTATCGGTCTTGACGTTCGTTCCCGATTGCGACGCGAACGGACGCACGGCGGTCGCGTTTTGCGCGTCCTGATACGAGCCGCCCCATGACGAGAAAACGAGTTCGGCGGCCGTGGCCGGCAGCGCCGCCATGCCGATCACGACGAGTGCCAACGCCTTCAAAGAGTGATTCATTTAAAGCCTCACCAAGAAATGTGCAGAAGTCTCCGCGATAGTTTTCGAGCGGCAGGCGGCCTTCGGTCGAAGCCGGAAATGGCGCGTCTGCCGCGGTCGGCACATCCATCTGAATCTCCGCCGCGCGCCCTTTCGCGTGATCGGGCTGGCGGCGGGTACTCATACGTCGTGCTTGCGAGCTGCCTTCGATGATGCCGCGATCCGCAAGCCCGCGTTCCGGTCGCGAATCGATCTTGGGGTGGACGAAATTGCACCGACGCTTCGCAACAGCCGCTTATGCATAGATAAAGGCGCGCTTACGATATCGCGCCGACCGGGCGCGACGCGTAGTGTTGACCGACGCGCGAACATGAACACGCGTGTCACCGGTTCGTGCCGCGTGACGTGCGTGCGGACACCAAATCGAGGGCGACGCTATGTACGATGAGGCCAGCGGTCAGATCTATCGCGGCGACGGGCCGATACTGGTTGCGGCGCCGCATGTCGGGACGGCGATTCCGGAGGCGTTGCAGGCGCTGCGCGCGTGGCGCGCCGTGCAGGAGATGCCGGTGGATCCGGGCGGCGCAAGACTCCGGGAAGCCGCCGCGGCGCGCGGGATGTCCTGCATCGCCGCGCGCATGCATCCGTGCGTGATCGACGTCAACATGGCCGCCGACCCTCAGTCGCTTGCGTCCGAACTCGGCCGCAGCGCGCTGTGCCGGCCCCATTCCCCATCGGGGGAGCGCCTTTACGGCGGGATGGCCGAGCTGTCGGAAGTCGAAGTGATGCGGCGCGTACGACAGTACTGGCAGCCCTATCACGACGCACTCGCAACGGAGTTGAAACGGCTGCGCGAGATCCATGGCGACGTGCTGCTCGTCGTGCCGCACGCCAGCTCGCGGCTGTCGCCGTTTCAACACCCGTCCGGCGCGTCCGATTGCAACGTGGGAACGAACCGCGGGGCATCGTGCGACAAGCTCCTCGTCAGCACCCTGACGAAGTCGGTCAAGCGCAGCGGACGCTCGTGGGTCGTCAACGGCAAACTGGCCGACGCCTTTGCGGCACAGCACTATGGAATGCCTGCGGCCGGCGTGCACGTCGTCGAACTGGAGGTCGCCGGCAAGTGGCGGGAGGCGTGCGAGGCCGCACCTGTCGCCAAGTCGACCGCCAACGAGTTCGACGGGCTGCTCGGCCATCTGCTGGACGCGTTGTCGACGCTGGCGAACGCCGAGGGTGCGTGAGCAATGCATCGCGAGATCGATTCCCGTCGAGGGCTTCAGGGCGACACCATCCCGTGCTACAGTCATCTGTCACTTTGATGCCCATCATGAAAGATAGCGGACCTGAACGGTATCCCGACTGGGATCTCCTTGCGAGCTGGCTGGCGGTCGTGGAAGCGGGGTCCATCTCCGATGCCGCCGATCGACTGAACATCTCGCAAGCGGGCGTGTCGCAGCGCATCAAGGCGCTGGAGACGCTGCTCGACACCACGCTGCTCGACCGTGCGACCCGGCCTGCCAGGCCGACCGCAGCCGGCCAGCGTCTGTTCGAGCACGCCGCGTCGCTGCTGCAGAGCGCGGACCAGATGGTGGAGAGCGTGCGCAACGTGTCGCGGGCCAAGCGCGTCGTCGTGCGGCTCGGATGCGTGGATTCGTTTGCCGCGACGATCGGCCCGATCATCATCAAGGCGCTGTCGGGCGCATCGCACCAGATCCGGCTCTGGTCCGGCATCACGCCGACGCTCGACGCGCAACTGGAAGCCCGTCAGCTTGACGTTGCCGTGACGACGAGCGGCACCACGCCGGCCATGGGCATTCGCAAGCAGAAGCTGTTTTCCGAGCCGTACTTCGTCGTGTTGCCCAAAGGCTTCGAAATCGATCGTTTGACGACACTGACCGAGTTGGGCAAGCATCTTCAATTCATTCGCTACAGTGCGCGATCGGTCATCGGCCAGCATGTGGATGCGTACCTCGCCGCGCATGCCGAGCACATCGAGCGATCGTGCGAATTCGATGCGACGGATCCGGCGCTGAGCCTTGTGGCCGCCGGGCTCGGCTTCGCGATCACCACACCGCTGTGCGTGTGGCAATCGCGTCACTATGTGCCGGACATCACCGTCGTGCCGCTCACGGCGTTCTCGCGGCACGGCCGGCCGTATACCGGCCTCAGCCGTTCGTTTTACCTGTCGTACCGCGAGAACGAGCTGGGCCATCTGCCCGCGGATCTCTACGACCTGCTTCGCCGTGCTTACGAACGCCAGGTGTCGCGCGATATCGCGAGGACGCTGTCGCTGAAGCCGGAAGACGTCTACCTGCCCGAAGCCGATTGATTCCCGTGCGCGCCGGCGCCGTCCGGCGTCTGTCGCCGGGATGTGCCGCGCATGTTCAGCCGCCAGATCTGCCCGGTCGCATCGTCGATCATGCCGTGGAATATCCCGATCACTTCATCGATCGTGATGGTGCTGGCCACACGGTGCTCGATCCACAGCCCGTGCACCAACGCCATCGCCTGAATGGCCCAGATCGTGGCCATGGTCCTGTCGCACCCGGCGTTTCGCAGGTCGTGAATGAAGTTCGATCGCAGGCGCCTGGAAAAGGCGGTGCATAGCCGCCGCACTTCGTCGTCGTGGGCGGACGAACTCCACATGTGCGGCCAGACGTTGGCCGCGCCGGGGCTCAGGACTTCATCGCTGAAGCACATGTCCGCCGTGAATTTCATGCGCTCGACCGGGTCGGCGATGCCTCGCCGTCCGGCGGTGAGCTGTTCGCGCACGCGCCTGATCAGATACACGAACGTCTTGTAGACCAGGTTGTTCTTGTTCTCGAAATGGTGGTGCACCAGGCCGACCGACACACGGGCGTATTCGCTGACTTTGCGGATCGTCAGGTTCTCCAGCCCGACTTGCCCGACGACTTCGAGCGTCGAATCGATCAGCTTGAGGCGCATGCCCTCGTATTGTGCGGATTCGTCCTTGCGGCCGTCGGAAACGGTTCCGCGGCGGCTGCCATCTTCCATGATCGTGCTCCGTGCCTTCCAGATTGAACGCTGCTTGCCGTCATTCCGTGCGGAGCAGTGAGGGGTTCGCACGATGATAGCGCCGAATGCGCGTGACTGAACAAGCGTTCATGCCGATCCGGTGGGGATCGATGCTTGCATTTTTCAGTGTGATTGAACGGATGTTCATGCGCAGTCGAGCCGAATCGGCGGGCGCATAGCAGAAAACGACAAATTATTAGTGTTAACGTGCATGCAGACCGTGCGTTTTTATTTTTGATATCAGGCAGGCCGGTTATATAGTACAGCGAGCCGTGCATGTACTGAACAAACGTTCAGATTCATTGGTCGATATGTGACCCTGATAATCGGGGCCGGATGTCGAGCCAAGCCGTCACGGCGATTGATCTCTCCTTTCCTTTCTCTGCGGGACTGAACCCATGCTCAATTTTTCGCACAAGGCGCTCGCCACCGGCCTGAGCGCCATTGCGTTGTCCGTCGCCTGCGGTGCGGCCTACGGGCAACAGGTCGTCAAGATCGGTGTCTCGAGTCCGCTCACCGGGCAGAGCGCGGCAAGCGGCAAGGACATCGAGAACGGCGTGCGCCTCGCGATCGAGGAGGCGAATGCGCAGCACATCAAGCTGGGCGGGCAGGAAGTCCGTTTCGAGCTCGATGCGGTCGACGACCAGGGCGACCCGCGCATCGGCGTGCAGGTCGCGCAAAAACTCGTCGACGACGGCGTGGCCGCGGTGGTCGGCTACTACAACTCCGGCGTGGCGCTGCCGTCCGCGCCGATTTTCGCGAAAGCCGGCATTCCGCTGATCGATCCGGCGGCGACCAATCCGGCCATTACGCGCCAGGGGTTGAAGACCGTCTTCCGCATCATTGCGACCGACGCGCAGAACTCCGGCAATGCCGGCAAGTACGCGGTGACCGTCACGAAGGCGCGGCGCATCGCGGTGATGGACGACCGCACCGCGTTCGGCCAGGGCGCGGTGGAGGAGTTCAAGAAGGCCGTCGCCGCGGCCGGCGGCAAGATCGAGCTGGCGGAATACACGAACGACAAGGCCGTCGAATTCAACGCGCAGCTCACGAACGTGAAGGCCGCACAGGCCGATCTGCTGTACTTCGGCGGTCTCGACGTCCAGGGCGGCCTCATCACGAAACGGATGCGGCAACTCGGCATGCGCACCCAGTTCGTCGGCAGCGGCGGCATTGCCGATCGCATCTTCATCAACGACGCGGGGCCGGCCGCGGAGGGTGCGATGGCGTGGGAATACGGGCGGCCGATCGACTCGCTGCCGCAAGGCAAGGCGTTCGTCCAGAAATACAAGAACCGGTTCGGTTCCGACATGCTGACCTATGCGCCGTTTGCGTACGACTGCGCGTGGGTGGCGATCAACGCGATGAAGCAGGCCAATTCCGCGAAACCCGCCGACTTCCTGCCCGCGCTGCGCAACACGCACTACGAAGGCATCACCGGAAAGATCGCGTTCGACGCGAACGGCGACCTCAAGAACCCGACCTCGACGCTCTATCAGGTGAAGGGCGGCCGCTGGGTTCCGGTCACGACGATCGGGGCGGAGTAAGGCCTGTTCACGCCAGTAACGGGCCCGGGCGTCGGCGTTCCATAACGATGTCCGATTCTTTGCATAAGTCGACATGAAGAAGCACGGGGCTTTTTTGGCAGCCACTACTCTCGAAACTGAAGTGACCGATTCGGGAAACGCTGCCGAAAACCGCGCCGATGCGCCATCCCCGATCGGTTTTATCGAAACGATTTGACAAGGAGTTAGCGTGAGTTCAGGTGCACAATTTCCGCTGCCGGCCAACGAACCGGAAGTGTCGTTCCGCCCGGGAACCGAAGCCGCAGACGCACTGAGCAAGGCCCTCGGGCAACGCGAAGTCGTCGACATCCCGACCGTCATCGGCGGGAAGAAGTATTTCTCGAACGATACGGTCGAGGTGCGCGCGCCGCACGATCATCAACGCGTGCTGGCCCGCATCCACCGCCCGACCGAAGCGCAGGTGTCGGAAGCCATCGCGAGCTCGAAAGCGGTGGCGCGCGACTGGGCGAGCCTCACGCACGCCAGCCGCGCGACGATTCTGCATCGGGCCGCCGAAATCATCGCGACGCGCCTGCGCGTGAAGATCAACGCGGCGACGATGCTTGGCCAGAGCAAGACGATCGACCAGGCCGAGCCGGACAGCGCGTGCGAGCTCATCGACTTCCTGCGCTTCAACGCGTTCAATGCGCAGCGCGTGTACGCCGAACAGCCGCTGTCGGTGCCGAGCGCGGTCAACCGCGCCGACTGGCGTCCGCTCGAAGGCTTCGTGTATGCGGTCTCGCCGTTCAACTTCACGGCCATCGGCGGCAACCTGACAACCGCGCCGGCGATCATGGGCAATACGGTGCTCTGGAAGCCGTCCGAAAAGTCGGCGCTCGCGAATTACATTTTCTACGAAGCGCTGGAGGAGGCGGGCCTGCCGCCGGGCGTCATCAACTTCGTGCCCGGCGACGCCGAGATGACCACGCGCGTCGCGCTCGCTTCGCGCGATCTGGCGGGCATCCATTTCACGGGTTCGTCGGCCGTGTTCCAGTCGCTGTGGAAGGGCGTGGCGTCGAAGGTCGACGCGTTCCGCACGATTCCGCGTCTCGTCGGCGAAACGGGCGGCAAGGATTTCGTGCTGGCGCATGCGTCGGCGAACCCGTCCGAAGTGGCGATCGCGCTGATTCGCGGCGCATTCGAGTACCAGGGCCAGAAGTGCAGCGCCGCATCGCGCGCCTATGTTCCGAGCAGCCTGTGGCCGGCGGTGAGCAAGGAACTGCGCGAGCGCCTGGCGGAACTGAAGGTCGGCGACGTCGCCGACGCGAGCACCTTCATGGGTGCGGTGATTTCGCAGGCGTCGTACCAGAAGCTCGCACGCGTGATCGGTGCCGCCAAGGAAGACAGCGCGGTGACCGTCGTGTCGGGCGGCAAGACCTGGTCGGATCCCGGCTACTTCGTCGAGCCGACCGTGCTGCAAGTCTCGGATCCGAAGCACGCGCTGATGACCGAAGAGCTGTTCGGCCCGGTCCTGTCGGTGTTCGTCTACGACGACAACGCGTGGGCGGACACGCTCGAGCTCATCGATGCGACGAGCCCGTACGCGCTGACCGGCTCGATCTTCAGCACCGACCGCTTCGCGCTGCACCAGGCCGAAGCCGCGCTGATCAACGCCGCGGGCAACCTGTACCTGAACGACAAGCCGACCGGCGCGATGATCGGCCAGCAACCGTTCGGCGGCGGTCGGGCGAGCGGCACGAACGACAAGGCGGGCTCGTACCTGAACCTGCTGCGCTGGGCGTCGCCGCGCGTGGTCAAGGAAACGTACCTGCCGCCGCGTGAGTGGCGATTCGGCGAGTAAGCCCGGGCAGGTTTTCCGCGAAGCTTTGCATGAGGTCAGGGTGCGAAGCATGGGACCGGAGCCGATGCTGAAGCAAGGCTCCGGTCGACGCAGGCGCACGTGCGCCGACTCTGATCAATCGTGAAGCATGGGATCGGATGCGAAGCATGGGGCCGGAGTAAGTGCTGAAGCACTGACTCCGGCCGACATAAAGCGCTGAAGCGCCAACTCTGACCCACAGGAGAATACGATGTCGACGATCGTCTCATTCAAGAACGTCCAGAAGACTTACGACGGCGAAACGCTGGTCGTGAAAAATCTCAACCTCGAGATCGAGCAGGGCGAATTTCTCACGATGCTGGGGCCGTCCGGGTCGGGCAAGACGACCTGCCTGATGATGCTCGCGGGCTTCGAAACCGCCACGCACGGCGAGATTCTCCTCCAGGGCAAACCGATCAACCGGATCCCGCCGGAGCGCCGCAACATCGGCATGGTGTTCCAGAGCTATGCGCTGTTTCCGCACAAGTCGGTCGCGGAGAACCTCGCGTTTCCGTTGAAGGTCCGGAAGGTCTCCAAAAGCGAGATCGACACGAAAGTGATGCGGGCGCTGCGGATGGTCAACATGGAGAAGTTCGCGAACCGCATGCCGGCGCAGTTGTCCGGCGGCCAGCAGCAGCGCATTGCCGTGGCACGCGCACTCGTGTTCGAGCCGGCGCTGGTGCTGATGGACGAGCCGCTCGGCGCGCTCGACAAGCAACTGCGCGAGCAGATGCAGTACGAAATCAAGCAGATTCACGAGCAGAGCGGACTGACCGTCGTCTACGTCACGCACGACCAGGGCGAAGCGATGACGATGTCGGACCGGATCGCCGTGTTCAACAACGGGATCATCCAGCAGCTCGCGTCGCCGTCGGAGCTCTACGAGAAGCCCGCAAACGCGTTCGTCGCGCGCTTCATCGGCGAGAGCAACGAGCTCAACGGCGTCGTGTCCTCGCTCGACCATCCGCGCTGCGTCGTTCGCCTCGACGGCGGTCAGGCGATCCATGCCAGCGCGAACGGCGGGATCCAGCTGTCGGGCAACACCAGCGTGTCGTTGCGTCCCGAGCGCATCGCGGTGGGCGAGCAGGCGCGCGGATGCGACAACGTGTTCAACGCCGGCGTGAAGGACCTGATCTATTACGGCGACCACCTGCGCATCGTCATGCAGGTGTGCGGCCGTGGCGATTTCATCGTGAAGCTGCCCAACGACGGCGCCGCGCGCAACCTGCGGATCGGCGACGCCGTCGATATCGGCTGGATGGCCGACGCGTGTCGAGCACTGTAACGTCGATGTAGCAGGGCCGGCGTCTCGCCGGAACGCCGGGGAAATTCAGCGTGGAGACCACGGAGCGAACCGGAGTTAATTATCTGGATTCCTTATCGTCATGCTCTGCGCGGACCGAGCCGGCGACCTGAACCAGAAGTTTGCGGTCCGGCCGGCCCGGCAGTAACCGGACCGACCACTGTCCATACCAGGAGGCGCGGTTGCAACCGCCGAACATGATGATTCTTCCCAGTGATATGACGGTCATGACACACGGGATCGAGAACGTTGCCGTTCCCGATTCGAAGGCGCTCAAAGCCAGATTGCGCAGGACCGAACGTGCGGGTCAGATCAAGGCGATGCTGCTGATGTTTCCGCTGCTCGCCTTCCTGCTGGTGACGTTCCTCGTCCCCATCGGCAGCCTGCTGCTGAAAAGCCTGCGCGACCCGACGGTGTCGCAGGAACTGCCGCATACCGCGGCCATGCTGCGCGAATGGGAACCGAAGGCCGGCAAGCTGCCGGACGAGCAGCTGTATGCGACGTTCGGGAAGGAACTGGTCGCGAGCCGGGCCGGCGAAGGGCTCAGCCGCATCGCGTCCCGCCTGAACTACGACGAGACCGGGATGCGCGGCCTGCTGATGAAAACCGCCCGGCATCTGGCGGACGGTACGGGTGACGCGGGCGAGACGGGTGGCGCATGGCGCGCGCGGATGGCGGCGATCGACCCTCGCTGGGATGAGCTTCGCACGTGGTCGACCATCAAGTACGCGGCGTCGCCCTGGACCTTCGGCTATTACCTGAAGGCCCTCGACTTCAAGCGCGACGAAACGGGCGAGATCGTCCGTCAGTCGCCGGGCGAGCGGCTGTATATCGGCGTCTTTCTGCGCACGGCCTGGGTCAGTATCGCGGTGAGCCTGCTGTGTTTGCTGTTCGGCTATCCGGTCGCCTACTTCCTGGCCAACATTCCGGCGCGATACAGCAACGTCCTCATGATCATGGTGCTGTTGCCGTTCTGGACGTCGATCCTCGTGCGCACGACCGCATGGGTCGTCGTGCTGCAGACCAACGGTGTCCTCAACGACTGGTTGATCCGGCTCGGCCTCACCGATTCGGCGCTGCCGCTGATCTACAACCGCTTCGGGGTGCTGGTCGCGATGACGCACATCCTGCTGCCATACGCGATCCTGTCGCTCTACAGCGTGATGAAGGGCGTGCCGAACCTGTACATGAAGGCGGCGCGCTCGCTCGGCGCCGGCCCGATCCGCTCGTTCTTCCAGGTGTACTTCCCGCAGACGCTGCCCGGGGTCGGCGCGGCCGGCATGCTGACCTTCATCCTCGCGGTCGGCTACTACATCACGCCCGCGATCGTCGGCGGCCCGGAAGACCAGCTGGCCAGCTACTACATCGCGAACCACGTGAATTCGACGTTGAACTGGGGGCTCGCCAGTGCGTTGGCCACGATCCTGCTGGCAGGCGTGCTGATCGTGTACGGGATGTTCGTTCGACTGACCGGCGGTGCCGGCGTGAAGCTGGGGTGAAACCATGTTCAATTTTCCTGCCTACGTGACGATCTGGGGCCGCGCGGGACGCTATGCGCACGTCGCGATCTCGCTGCTCGTGCTGCTGTTCCTGGTGCTCCCGGTACTGGTCGTGATGCCGCTGTCGTTCAATTCGCAGCCGTACTTCACGTATCCGATGCCCGGCTTCAGCTTCCGCTGGTACGCGGAGTTCTTCGACAGTGCCGAATGGATGTTCGCGCTTCGCAACACGCTGATCGTCGGCGTCGGCTCGACGCTGCTCGCGAGCCTGCTGGGCGTGCTCGCGTCGCTCGGCCTCATGCATCCGCGACTGAAGGGCAAGTCGTTCATCACCGGCGTGCTGGTCTCGCCGATGATCGTGCCGGTCATCATCACCGCGGTCGGCGTGTACTTCGCGTTCAGCCCGCTCGGACTGACCAGCAGCCTGCTGGGCCTGACGTTCGCGCACGCGGCGCTCGGCGTGCCGTTCGTCGTCGTGACGGTGACCGCCACGCTGGCGGGCTTCAACGAGACCCTGACGCGCGCCGGACGCAGCCTGGGCGCATCGCCGATGCGCGTGTTCTGGCAGGTCAAGCTGCCGATCATCGCACCGGGCGTCGTGTCGGGCGCGCTGTTCGCGTTCGCGACGTCGTTCGACGAGATCGTCGTGGCGCTGTTCCTGACGGGCCCGGACCAGCGGACCATCCCGCGGCAGATGTGGGCCGGCATCCGCGAGCAGCTGAGCCCGACCATCCTCGCCGTTGCAACCGTGCTCGTGGTCGTCTCGACCCTGCTGCTCGTCACGCTCGAGTGGCTGCGGCGCCGCACCGAACGGCTGCGCGGGCAGGCCGGTTGAGTATCGCGTGTTTCGACGCAAGCGAAACACGACACATAGTCGAAGCAATCAGTGGGTCTATCAAAATGCTGACGGAATTCAAACCAATGCAAACGGTATCGACGGATTTGAGCGCGCTGCGCCGTAGAATCGTCGACGCTTCCTCGCTGGACGAGCAGGTCGTCGTGCAGGCGCTGATGCAGGAAGCCAGAATGGATGGCCCGACGCTCGCGAAGGCGCAGGCGCTCGCGGGCAAGCTCGCACAGGGCGTTCGCGATGCGCGCATCGACGCGGGCGGCGTCGATCTGCTCACGCAGGAATTCTCGCTGGACAGCCGCGAGGGGATCGCGCTGATGTGCCTCGCCGAAGCGATGCTGCGCATTCCGGATACGGAAACGCGCAACCAGCTGATTCGCGACAAGATCGTCGATGCGGACTGGCGCGCGCATCTCGGCAAATCGCCGTCGTTCTTCGTCAATGCGACCGCGTGGGGCCTGCTGATCACCGGCAAGCTGCTGAAGAAGCCGGACGATGCCGCGTTGACCGAGGCGCTGATGAGCGTGCTCAGAAAGGGCGGCGAGACCGTGGTGCGCGCGGGGGTGGCCTACGCGATGCGGATGCTCGGCAAGCAGTTCGTCACCGGGCAGACGATCGAGGAGGCCATCGGGGTCGCGAAAAGCCACGAAGCGAGCGGGTATCGCTATACGTACGACATGCTCGGCGAAGCCGCGCTGACCGACGAGGATGCGCTCGCGTATTTCAATTCGTACAAGCATGCGATCGAAGCGATCGGCAAGGAGGCCGGCGGGCAGGGGCCGATCGAAGGCCCGGGTGTCTCGGTGAAGATCTCGGGCCTGCACGCACGCTATGAACTGCCGCAGCGCGAGCGGGTCATCGCGGAGCTGTATCCGCGGCTGCTGCAACTGGCGGAACTCGCCAAGCGTTACCAGATCGGCTTCCACCTCGACCAGGAAGAGTCGGCGCGCTTCGACCTGACGCTCGAGATGCTCGAGCGGCTTTGCCGCGAACCGAGCCTGCGCGGGTGGAACGGCATCGGCATTTCGCTCCAGGCGTACCAGAAGCGCGGGCGCGCCGTGGCCGACTGGATCATCGCGCTCGCCCGCGCGACCGGCCGGCGCATCAACATTCGCCTCGTGAAGGGCGCGTACTGGGATACCGAGATCAAGCTCGCGCAGGACGCAGGCGCGGCCGGGTACCCGGTGTTCACGCGCAAGGTGCATTCCGACGTCAGCTATATTGCCTGCGCGAAGGCGCTGCTGGCCGCGCCCGATGCGATCTTCCCGCAGTTCGCGACGCACAACGCGTTCTCGCTCGCCGCGGCGTTCACGCTGGGTGGGAACCAGGAATTCGAGTTCCAGTGCCTGCACGGGATGGGCGAAACCGTCTACGACCAGGTCGTCGGCAAGTCGAAACTCGGCCGTGCATGCCGCATCTACGCGCCGGTCGGGCCGCACGCGACGCTGCTGGCCTATCTGGTCCGGCGCCTGCTCGAGAACGGTGCGAACTCGTCGTTCGTGAACCAGATCGTCGACGAGGCGGTCAGCATCGACGACATCGTCGAGGATCCGGTCGCGCGCGCGGCGCGCACCGGTGGCCGGCCGCATGCCGGCATCGTCGCGCCGACAGGCGTGCTGCCGGGGCGCGTCAACGCCGCGGCGCTGAGTTTCAGCCAGTCGGCGGAGTTCGATGCGGCCATTGCGGAACTGCGCGCGAATCGGCTGAGCGCACAGTCCATCGTCGCCGGCGTATCGGACATCCATTCCGATGCGACCGCGCTGGTGTTCGGTGCGAGCGATTCGTCGGAAGTCATCGGCAGCGTGACCGCATGCAGGCCGGACGCGGTCGCATCGGCACTCGCTGCCGGCGTGCATGCGGCGGCCGCGTGGCGTCAGCAGTCCGTGGCCGATCGCGCCGCGTGCCTTGATTCGGTAGCCGAACGAATCGAGCAGAGCGCGTGCCGGCTCGGTGCGCTGCTGGTGCTGGAAAGTGGTGCGACCCTGGCGGAAGCGGCCGACGAGATTCGCAAGTCCGTGAACCTTTGCCGTCTGTACGCCTATCAGCTGAGAACGGACAGCCGTCTCGAAGCGGCGGAGCCGCTCGGTACGGTCGTGAGCATCACGCCGTCGGCGTCGCCGCTGGCAACCGCGGTCGGTCAGATCGCCGCCGCGCTCGCGGCCGGCAATACCGTGATCGCCAAGCCGTCGTCATCGGGCGGTTCGCTGGTCGCCCATGCGGCAGTCCGCCTGTTCCTCGAGGCCGGTATGCCCGACGGCGTCGTCCAGCTTCTGCTGGGCTCGGGACAGGAGGTCGGACGCGCGCTCGTCGCCGACCGTCGCGTGGCGGCCGTTCTTTTCACGGGCACGTCGCGCGTGGAGAAGGCGATCGCGTTGCAGCTCGCACAGGCGTCGAGCGCGGCGAAGCTCGTCACGATCGTCGGCAGCGTGAACGCGCTGGTCGTGGACAGCTCGGCGTTGCCCGAACAGGTCATCTCCGACGCGATGGTGTCGGCTTTCAAGCATGCCGGGCAACTCGCGTCGTCGCTGCGCATCCTGTGCCTGCAGGACTCCACGGCCGAGATCGTGCTGCGGATGCTCACGGGGATGCTGAGCGAGCGGCGCATCGGCGATCCGCTGGATTCGGCGACGGACATCGGGCCGGTGGCGACACGCAAGCTTCGCGACCAGCTGGATGGCCACCTCGCACAGATGGCGCGCCGCGGATTCAAGGTGATCCGTGCCCGTGTATCGGGCGACTGCGCGAAAGGCCAGTTCGTCGCGCCGGCCATCGTCGACCTGGGCACGCTCGACGCGTTGTCGGGCGTCGATCTCGCGATCGCCGGCCCCGTGCTGCACGTCGTCCGGTGGAAGACGGGCGAAATGGACCGGCTGATGGACCGCCTGAACGCAATCGGCTGCGGTGTAGTGGGGCTGCATACCCGCATCAACGAGGCCGCCGGCATGCTGCTGTCGCGTTCGACCGCCAACAGCGTGTGCGTCAATCGCGCGATGCACAGCGCGTTTGTCGGCATGCAGCCGTTCGGCGGCGTGGGTGCGTCGGGGACGGGACCGATGATGGGCGGTCCGCTGACGCTGCTTGCGCTTACCCGGCAGATTCCCAATGCGTATGCGGGCGCGAACGGTCCGTTCGCGCCGTCTTCCCGGCTGAACAGCGAGAAGTTCTACGAGTTTCCGATGCAGACCGGCGACGGCCGCTTCGTGGCGCGGCAGGCCGCACTTCAGCAAGCGAAACAGGCGAGCCGCGCTCGGGTCGATGCGCTGTTCTCGCTGGCATCGGAACGGCGCCTGGCAGCGGCCGACGTCATCGCGAATGCGAGCACGAGGCTTTCCCGCCTGATTGTCGACACGCTTCCGGTCGGCCTGCCGGCCCTGACGGGCGAAGAGAACACGACGGAGGTGCTCGCCCGCGGTCAGGTCCTTTGCGCGGGTGCATCGATGAGCAGCGTGATCGCGCAGGCCGTCGCGGCGACGGCATTCGGTAACGAAGTGATCCTGCTGAAGTCGCCGATGGCGGGTGACGTGGCCGCGCGTCTCGCCGGATATTGCCGGATCGTCGACACGGACGATGTGCAGCGTGTCGTTCGCGGCGACATCGCGGGCGTTCGCCCGGCGGTCGTGCTGGTCGACGGCGACGACGCGCAGGTGGCGTCGATTCGTACCGCCGCGGCGGATGCCGGCGCCGTCGTGCTCGCGCCGGACGTTCACGGCATGTACGACTGGACCCGCCTCGTTCGCGAACGCGTGACGACGGTCAACGCGAGCGCTGCCGGTGGAAACACGCAGCTCATGGTGTTGAGCGAGGATTTCGCGTAGCCGATCGCTTCTCACCTTCATTCGGCGTTCGGGCAACGCCGATTTCCCGTCAGCCGTTCGACGTGTCCAGCCGGAAGTCGATCGAGCGCGAGGCGGGCGGCGCGACGGGATTCGAACGGATCCCGTCGCGTCGTTGCTTGGCCGCGTGCCGAAGTGGCGCTGGCCGTTGTCGCTGCGACGCATGCGGAACCGCACCGGCGACCGGGCCTGGCGTCCGGCTTGTCCGGCTCGTTCGACCGGCCACGCGCGACCGACTACGCGCGACCGGGCGCCCGGAAGCAACCCATCCATCCCGGCCTCATTCCTCCATGGAGATTCCATCTTGACCGACGCCGTATTCCACTTTCATCAGGGGGAATTGCCGCTCCTGATCTCGATCCCGCATCTCGGCACCGACATCCCGCCGCAGGTCCGAAGTCAATTGACCGACGTGGCGGCACACGTCGCGGATACCGACTGGCATCTCGACCGGCTCTATGCGTTCGCAAAGAATGCGGGGGCGTCGATACTGGCGGCGCGCGTGTCCCGCTACGTGATCGACCTGAACCGGCCGGCCAGCGGTGAAAGCCTGTATCCGGGACAGACGACGACCGGGCTGTGCCCGACCGAGACGTTTCGCGGCGAGCCGCTCTATGCGAGCGGTGCCGCGCCCGACGCGGCCGAAATCGCGCGGCGCCTGGATGCGTACTGGCAGCCGTATCACGCGCGGCTGCGCGCCGAGCTCGCGCGCCTGAAGGCGGCGCACGGCGCGGTGTTGCTATGGGAGGCGCACTCGATCGCGAGCGTGCTGCCGCGGCTGTTCGACGGCAAGCTGCCGGACCTGAACCTGGGCACGAACTCGGGCGCGAGTTGCGATGCGCGCATTCTCGACGCGGTGACCGGCACGCTCGATCGCCAGCCGTTCACCTGGGTGGCGAACGGGCGTTTCAAGGGCGGATACATCACGCGCGAATATGGCCGGCCGGCTGACGGCGTTCACGCGATCCAGCTCGAGATGTGCCAGTCGACCTACATGGACGAGACGCCGCCGTTCGACTATCGGGTGGACCGCGCCGATCGGGTCGGGCCGGTTGTGGCGCGCATGATGCGCGCGGCGGTCGATGCATTGCGGAGCGTCGATCGTTGAGTGATGCCGCTCGCGGGGCACGTGCCGCCGCGTGCCTGCAAGCCAAAAAAAACCGCCATCACGGAGATCCGGTGATGGCGGCAAACGCGGGAGCCGGCCCGGCTACCCGCGTGTCGAAGCAGTGCTCAGAGCCCGTTCGTCAATTGCGGGACGATATCGAAGAGATCGCCGACCAGACCGTAGTCGGCCACGCCGAAGATCGGCGCATCCGCGTCCTTGTTGACGGCCACGATGATCTTCGAATCCTTCATGCCGGCCAGATGCTGGATCGCACCCGAAATCCCGATCGCGACATACAGCTCCGGCGCGACGATCTTGCCGGTCTGGCCGACCTGCCAGTCGTTCGGCGCGTAGCCGGAATCGACCGCCGCGCGCGATGCGCCAACCGCCGCGCCGAGCTTTTCCGCGAGCGGGTCGAGCAGCGCGAAGTTCTCCGCACTGCCGAGGCCGCGGCCGCCGGCGACGACGACGCGCGCGGCCGTCAGTTCCGGCCGGTCGCTGCTCGCCACTTCGCGGCGCACGAAGGTCGACAACCCGGTATCCGCGACCGCGGGCGCGGTTTCGATCGGCGCGCTGCCGCCGTGCGCCGGTGCCGCATCGAACGCCGTGGTGCGAATGGTGGCGACCTTCACCGGGTCGGGCGACTGCACGGTGGCAATCGCGTTGCCCGCATAGATCGGGCGCTGGAACGTGTCCGCGGAATCGATCGCGATCACGTCGGAAATCTGCGCGGCGTCGAGCTTGGCCGCGACGCGCGGCGCGACGTTCTTGCCCGCGGCCGTGGCGGGGAACAGGATGTGCGTGTAGTCGCCCGCGAGCGCCAGCACCTGCGCGGCCACGTTTTCCGCGAGCGCGTCGGCGAAATGCGGCGCGTCGACGTGGATGACCTTGTCGACGCCCGCGACCTGGCTCGCCGCTTGCGCGACCGGCTGCGCGGCGTGGCCGGCGACAAGCACGTGAACGCCGTTCGACAGCGCACGGGCCGCGGCAATGGTGTGGAGTGTCGCGCTCTTCAGTTGAGCATTGTCGTGTTCGGCAATAACAAGCGTCGTCATTCAAATCACCTTGGCTTCGGATTTCAGTTTCTCGATCAGCGTCGCAACGTCGGGCACGCGCACGCCGGCCTTGCGAACGGGCGGCTCGACGACCTTCAGCGTCTTCAGCCGCGGCGACGGATCGACGCCGAGGGCGGCCGGCGTGACGGTGTCGAGCGGCTTCTTCTTCGCTTTCATGATGCTGGGGAGCGTGACGTAGCGCGGCTCGTTCAGTCGCAGGTCGGTCGTCACGATGGCCGGGAGTTTCAGCGAGATCACTTCGAGGCCGCCGTCGACCTCGCGCGTCACCGTCGCGACGCCGTCGCCGATCTCGATGTGGCTGGCGAACGTCGCCTGCGGCCAGTCGAGCAGGGCGGCCAGCAACTGGCCGGTCTGCCCGGCGTCGTCGTCGATCGCCTGCTTGCCGAGGATGACGAGCTGCGGCTGCTCGTTGTCGATCACGGCCTTCAGCAGTTTCGCGACGGCCAGCGGCTGGAGTTCCGCGTCCGTCTCGACGAGCATGCCGCGATCGGCGCCGATCGCGAGCGCCGTGCGCAGCGTTTCCTGCGACTGCGCGATGCCGCACGACACGGCGACGACCTCGGTCGCGTGGCCGGCTTCCTTCAGCCGAGTGGCGGCCTCCACGGCGATTTCGTCGAACGGGTTCATCGACATCTTGACGTTGCCGATTTCCACGCCCGTATGGTCGGACTTCACGCGCACCTTGACGTTGTAGTCCACCACGCGTTTCACGGCTGCAATAACTTTCATTTCACACACCTTTTCATGACGTTTCAGTGATGTTGGTCGCCAGCACGGGTTCGATGGTCACGAGCGCCGCGTACGACGCCGTGCCGGTTGGGCCGGCACACGCGGCCCGCGGAAAGAGCCGCAGCGTGCGGGCATGGTGTTCCGATACCAGTACGCTGCCTGGCGGCAGTGCGCGCCGGTTCGCATCGGGCCCTTCGGCGAAATCGCATCCGCCGCCCAGCGCGACGACGATCGCCGGACACCCCGGCGCGATGGCGATCGGTTCGTCGACCAGCCGGACGTTCGCCCGATATCGACGCTTCGCGGTCATCGCGTTGAGCGCGACCGACGGGCCATCGACCAGCGTCGCGCCCCAGTCCGCGTCTCCGTCGTACGCCGTCACGCGCATCGGCCGCAGCGGGACGACCGCTGCGTCGTTGCGCAACACGACGCCCTGGCCGCCCAGGATGAGCGACACGCGCGACATGCCGGCAAACCGCGAGTACGGGCCATCACGCTCGATCGACGCGAGACTGACGCGCCAATCGGCGCCGCCGGTCGCGATCGTCCGCGTCGTGCCGCCGCCATTGCGCCAGGGCTCGGGCGCAATGGAGTCGATCGGATACACGTCGATCAGCGACACCATGGTTTCCTCAGGACACCGCGCCGAGACCGTACTTGCCGCTCAGCAATTCGCCGGTGGCGAAGCGCTCGATCGAATACGGCTTCAGCGACACCTCGGTCGGCAGCCCGAGCGCTTCCTGCGCGAGCACGAGACCGACGGTCGGCGACAGCTTGAAGCCGTGCCCGGAAAATCCGTAGCCGACCACCAGGCCTTCGATGCCCGGCAGCTTGCCGAGCACGGGGTTCCAGTCCGGGGTCACGTCGTACACGCCGGTCCACGACGACGCGATGCCGGCCGTTTCGTAGTTCGGGAAGCGCTCGGCGACCTGCGCGCCGACATCGACGATGTAGTCCATCGGGATATCGCCCTGCTCGACGTCAGCCGCATTGAGCTTCTCGCCGACCACGCCTTCGCTGACGAGCATCTGGTTGCCGCCGTAGCTGCGGTAGTACAGCATGCCGGGCGACGCGAGATCCTTGAAGACGGGCATCGAGAACGTGTACTTGGCCGCATCGCACTCGAGCGCGAGCACGGCATGCCGCTCGGGCATGATCGGCAGCGTCTTGCCGGTCCAGCCGGCGAGTTCCGGCGTCCAGATGTTCTGCGTGCTGATGACCATCGACGTCTTGAATTCGCCGATATCGGTCGACACGCCGACGACCTTGCCGTTCTCGATCAGCACCTTGTCGACGTTGACGTTTTCCTTCACGGTGACGCCGCCGCGCCGGGCGGCACGCGCGAAGCTCGTCGCGACGAGATAGGCGTCCGCGAAGCCGGCTTCCGGCTCGTAGCCGATCAGCGCGCAGTCGTCGAAGCGGGCGATCGGGAGCAGTTCCGCGGCCTGTTGCCGGTTGAGGAATTCGAGCGGAATGCCTTGTTCCTTCTGCTGGTCGAGCGACGCGCGCAGCGGTTCGAGCTTGTCGCCTTCCGACGCGACGATCATGTAGCCGCATTTGACGAGGCCGCACGATGCTTCGTCGTCGCCGAGATACTCGGGGAACGTATTGAAGACGTGCCACGACTTGCGGGCCAGCTCGACGTTCTCCTTGACGGAGTAGTGCGTGCGCAGGATGCCCGAGGACTGCGAGGTCGTGCCGGCGCCGATCGTGCCCCGGTCCAGAACGAGCACGTTCTTGGCGCCGAGCTTCGACAGGTGGAACGCCACGGAGCTGCCGATCACGCCAGCACCGATTACGACGACGTCATACGAGTTCATGATTCCGTTTCCTTCTGGTCAGGGTGTGAACGAGTCTGACTCGGAAAAAAACGGAGCCCGGCAATATAAGCGCGGGCAATTTTTAGCAAAAGGCGCAGCGTGGCGAGCGGGCGCTGCCGGTATCGAGCGGAAGGATCCGGTCGCGTGCGCGGCAGGGAAAATCAACGCATGATTGTGTCGAGCATAAGGGGGCCTTATGTCGACCGATATGTCGGACGTCAAACCATACGATCGCTTCGACGCCGAACCGGACGCGTTGCGGAAGCGGTCGAAAAACGACCGGAAAACGGTCGATTTGCCGCGGAAGGACGGTCCGATCCGGCCGATTCACGGCGCACGCCATGTATCCGGCGGCAACGCCTTCGTGCAGCGTATCGCAATGTCCGGGTGGCGGTGACTGCTCGACGCGGTGGTCGACGCGTCGGCCCGGTTGCGCGGCGCATGCCGCGCAAAACATCAACTTACCAAGGAGACTGGCCGCCGATAGCGCTTGCGGGTTGATCGTCCAGTGCGGCAGTTCGGGCCGGAATATGCACTGACGTTGCCTGTCGAGCCTGAAGGTGTCCACGTGAGACATCATCGTGTCAAAGGCATTTTCTCGTACCGTTCCCGCTCATTCCCTGCCTGCGGCGGCACTATCCGGCAAACACCGAAAATTCCTCACGAAACTGACCGCCGTGATTTCCGGCGGCATGTTCATCGATGGATTCATCCTCGGCTGCATCGGCATCGTGATGCCTGCGATCACCCGCGACCTGCACCTGTCGCCGGTCTGGCAGGGGTTGATCGGCGCATCGGCGCTGATCGGCATCTTCATCGGCGGCCCGCTCGGCGGATGGCTGGCGGACCGGGTCGGACGCCGGCCGATGTTCACGGTCGACCTCGCCATCTTCCTGGTCGGCTCCGCGGCCCAGTTCTTCGTTGCCGAAGCGTGGCAGCTTTTCGTCGTGCGTCTGGTGATGGGGATTGCGATCGGCGCGGACTATTCGATCGGATGGCCGTTGCTCGCCGAATTTGCGCCGGCGCGCCTGCGCGGAAAATTGCTCGCGATGCTCGAGCTGGTCTGGTATGTCGGCTATCTCGTGTCGTATGCGATCGGCTGGGGGCTGACCGAATCCTCGATGGCCAGCTGGCAGGTCATTCTGGGCCTGAGCACGGTGCCGACGGTCGTTGTCTTCCTGATGCGCCTCGGCACGCCCGAGTCGCCGCGCTGGTTGATGAGCCAGGGCAAAGTCGCCGAAGCGAAGGCGCTGGCGAAGGAATACATGGAGCAGGACGAACTCCGGGAACTGCAACCGGGTGGCGCGGCCGCAAAGTATGGATTCCGATCGTTGTTCTCGCCCGGATACTTCAAGACCACCTTCTTCGTGTCGATGTTCTGGGTATGTAACGTCACGCCTTACTTCGCCATCGGCGCGTTCGCACCGATCGTTCTCGAGCGGCTGGGGCTCAAGGAGGGAATGACGGGCGGCCTGGTGCTCAACGGCGTCGCCGTGCTGGGGACGATCATCGCGGTGATGCTGATCGAAAAGGTGGGGCGACGCGTGCTGGCCATTCCGCCGTTCTTCGTCTCCGCCATCGCGCTGATGAGCGTGGCGCTGTTCTCCGACGTTTCGTCGGCGCTGATCCTCGTCTGCTTCTTCACGTTCTCGTTGGTCAACGCCATTTCGACGGTGCTGACCGGCGTGTATCCCGGGGAAGTGTTTCCGACGGAAATCCGCGGGATCGGCGTCGGCGTCGCCACGGCCGTTTCGCGTGTCGGCGCGGCCATGGGCACCTTCCTCCTGCCGGTGATCATCGAAACGTATGGTGTGGGTGCCGCGATGATGATCGCCGCGGGCATCAGTCTCGTCGGCGGCGTGATTTCCTATGCATTGGCGCCGGAAACGAAGGGCAAGTTGTTGAGCGAGGCATCCGCTCCCCGCAAGTGAGTCGGATCGATTCGAGGGCGGCGCTCCCGACCGCTGCATCCGCTCGCCAATCCAAGCGGCGGTTGTTTGGAGCATCACGTCCGTTTATATCGCGTGACGTCGCTTTCTCGATGGGTAGGATGGGCTCGACGTGTCGTGCGAATCATGGCGGGGACGCCACGCGCGAGCGGGCCGCGACCAGGGTCGCGGTTGGCCGGTGACTACCCATTTGAAAATTTGCGATATTCAGACATGAACACACAGAATCTCGTCGAGCAATTCGGCCCACGCGAATCCATGGAGTACGACGTGGTCATCGTCGGCGGCGGGCCGGCCGGACTGTCGGCCGCGATACGGATCAAGCAGCTGGCACTCGAGAGCGGCGGGGACGTCAGTGTTTGCGTGCTCGAAAAAGGCTCCGAGATCGGCGCGCATACGCTTTCCGGCGCGGTCATGGATCCGCGTGCGCTTCAGGAGCTGATGCCGGACTGGCGCGAGAAGGGCGCGCCGCTCGACGTCGAGGTGACCGAGGACCGGTTCCTGTTCCTGTCGCAACGCGGTGCGAAGCAGGTTCCGAACTGGCTGCTGCCCGACAATTTCAAGAATCATGGTAACTACGTCGTCAGCCTGGGTAACGTGACGCGTTGGCTCGGTCAGCAGGCCGAGTCACTGGGCGTCGAGATTTTCGCCGGGTTTCCGGCGGCCGAGATCCTGTACGGCGAGCGCGGCGAAGTCAAAGGCGTCGCGACCGGCAACATGGGCGTCGGCAAGAACGGCGAGCCGACCGAGAATTTCCAGCTCGGGATGGAACTGCACGCGAAATACACGCTGTTTGCCGAAGGCGCGCGGGGCCATCTCGGTCGTCAGTTGATGGATCGCTTCAAGCTTCGCGACGGTGCCGATCCGCAGGTGCATGGCCTCGGCATCAAGGAGCTGTGGGAAATCGACCCGACCATGCACAAGCCAGGGCTCGTCATTCATACGGCCGGCTGGCCGCTTGACAGCGACACGTACGGCGGGTCCTTCCTCTATCACCTCGACAACCATCAGGTGGTCGTCGGTTTCGTGGTCGGCCTCGGCTACTCGAACCCGTACCTGTCGCCGTTCGAGGAGTTTCAGCGATACAAGACGCATCCCGAGATTCGCAAGTTCCTCGAAGGCGGCAAGCGGGTGTCGTACGGCGCCCGTGCGATTACCGCAGGCGGGCTGACGTCGTTGCCGAAGCTCACGTTCGCGGGCGGCGCACTGATCGGCTGCGACGCGGGTTTTCTCAACGCGTCGCGCATCAAGGGCAGCCATGCGGCCATTGCGAGCGGAAAGATGGCCGCGGAGGCCGCCCATGAAGCGCTGCGCGCCGGCCGACAGCGCGACGAGCTGGTCGAGTATCCGCAGGCGTTCGAGCGTTCCTGGTTGAAGGACGAACTGCATCGCGCGCGAAATTTCAAGCAATGGATGAGCAAGGGGCTCTACGTGGGCACGTTCATGGTAGGCCTCGAACAGAAAGTGCTCGGCGGCCGCGCGCCGTGGACGCTCCATCACCGGCACGCCGACCACGAGACACTCAGGCCCGCATCGGCCTGCAGGGAAATCGTCTATCCGAAACCGGACGGGAAGCTGACGTTCGACCGGCTGTCGTCCGTGTATCTGTCGAATACGAACCACGAGGAAAACCAGCCCGCGCACCTGACGCTGAAGGATGCGAGCGTTCCGGTGCGGGTGAACCTGGCGAAGTATGCCGGCCCGGAAGCGCGGTTTTGCCCGGCCGGCGTCTACGAGTTCGGGACGAAAGCCGACGGTACCGAGGGGCTGACCATCAATGCGCAGAACTGCGTCCACTGCAAGACCTGCGATATCAAGGATCCGACGCAAAACATCGTATGGGTCACCCCGGAGGGCGGTGGCGGCCCCAATTATCCGAACATGTAAGCGCGTCGATTCAAGTCGACCCTCCCACCACGAGCCACGAGCGAAAAAAATGAATCTCGGATTTATCGGAACCGGCGTCATCACGAAAGCCATCGTTACCGGCCTGATCCGGTCGGGCTTCTCGTTCGACCGGATCGCGCTGTCGCCGCGAAACGCCGAAACGGCCGCGGAACTTGCCGCGCTGGATGCCCGCATTCAGGTCTGTACGTCCAATCAGGCGGTGCTCGACGCGTCGGACGTCGTCTGTATCGCGGTCGTACCGCAAATTGTCGTCGACGTGCTGAACGCGCTTCGGTTCGAAGCGCGGCACCACGTCATCACCTTCGTCCCGGGAACGTCGATCGAGACGTTGAGTCGACTCGTTCATCCCGCGAGCCGGCTTGCTCGCGCGATACCGTTGCCGGCGGTCGCGGATCTCAAAGGCAGTACGGCGATCTATCCGCCGGATGAAGTCGCCAGATCGCTGTTTGCCGGGCTCGGCGAGGCTGTCGAGGTGGAAAGCGAGAAACAGTTCGATGCGGTGCACGCCGTGACGGCGACGATGGCCAGCTTCTATGCGGTGCTCGAACACCAGGCGACATGGCTGACGCAGCAAGGGCTTCGATACGACGCCGCGCGTGCATTCCTGTCCGGTTACTGCGTGGGCCTGGCCCACGACACGACCCGCACCGGCCAGTCGTTTGCCGAGATGATCGAGCACTGCATGACGCCCGGCGGCCTGAACGAGCAGTTGCATGCCGAACTCACTGCGCATGGCGCCTATCGGTACTACGGCGAAGCGCTCGATCGCATTCTGGCGCGCGTGGAAGGCCGCGCCTGAACGTCCAGTCCGGTCAGGACAAGTTCCGCTGAGTTTCGGCATCAGCGATGTTGATGCAAGCACCATGAGAGTGCGGGCGGCGCAAGATGAGAACACGCTGGCTCGTCGGGAAACGCCCGAAGGTCCGGCAACATTTTCGATCGTAGCCAGACACTCATGAATATCGACACTCACCATTCGATGCCCGATACACCCGATACACCCGATACGCCGGGTGCGACGTATCCGGCTTACCGGCAAGGCTCGGGCTGGAACGCGATGTTGCCGGAGCGACTCACGCGCGGCCCGACGACGATCCGCAGCTTCGGATCGATCGTTATCGGAGGCGGATATACGGGCCTTGCGGCCGCGCGACGCATCGCGGAGCTGTGTCCCGACGAGCAGGTACTCGTGCTGGAGGCGTCGAGCGTTGGAGAAGGCTCGTCGGGCCGCAACTCGGGCTTCATCATCAACCTGCCGCACAACACGAAGCTGGGTGGGCATACTAGTCCGCTCGAGGTGGCGCGCAAGCAGATTCGCATGTATGACGCGGGGCTTCGCTGGCTCGAGCGGCTCGTCCGCGAGAACGGGATCGAATGCGGCTGGAACGCGGCGGGAAAGTTTCATGCGGCGGCGACCGAGGCGGGTGTGCGGAACCTTCACGCGGCGCTTGCCCAATATCGGGAGTGGGGTGTGGCGTACGAGGCGTTCGACCGGGTCGCGCTCGCCGAAAAGCTTGGAACTGCATATTATCGGTACGGCTTTCATTCGCCGAGCAACGTCTTCGTACAGCCCGCGGCGCTGATTCGCGGGCTGGCCGATGCGCTTCCGTCCAATGTCGTTCTCGTTGAAAACGAACCGGTCGTTTCGCTGGATGGCGCGTCGCCTTTCAAGGTGGCTACGGTTCGGGCGGAGTATTCCGCCAAGCGCGTCGTACTGGCCAACAACGGATTCGCGAAGTCGCTCGGCATCCTCCGCGACAGGCTGATCACGATCTTCACGTATGCGGCCGTCACGCCGCAGTTGCCGGAGTCCGAACTGAAAAAGCTCGGCGATGCAGCGGAATGGGGCGTCATCCCCGCCAACCGGCTCGGGACTACGCTGCGTCGCATTCAGGACGGGCGTTTCATGGTGCGAAGCGCGTATTCGTACGAGCGCGAGCAATCGCCGGCCGATACCTTGGCGCAACTGACCGCCAGTTACCGGAATCGCTATCCGGACATGAAGTCTCATCGCTTCGAACACGTATGGGGCGGAACCACGGCATTGACGCGAAACGGTGCGACGTTCTTCGGTGAATTGCGCCCGGGCCTGTTTGCGTCGCTGGGATGCAATGGCGCGGGGGTGCTGAAGGGCAGCACCTACGGCAAGTTGCTGGGTGAAATGGCCATGGGCGCACAGTCGTCGCATCTGTCCGACGCGCTCGCCATGGAGAGGCCCAGTTGGTTGCCGCCCGAACCGTTCCGCCGCATCGGCGTTGTTTCCGCGATCAAGTACCAGGCTGCAGTGGCCGGCCTGGAACGCTGATCATTGTCGAATCACTCATCTGGAATCTGGAAATCGAAAGATGCCCGAAATCAAACGCAGTCACGTAGGAAAACGCCTGTCCGAGGCCGCTGTGCACCAAGGTGTCGTTTATCTGGCCGGCCAGGTGCCGAGCGACGTCACCCAGGACATGGCCGGCCAGACCCGCCAGGTACTGGCTTCGATCGATGCATTGCTCGCGGAACAGGGTTCGGACAAGTCGCGCATCCTGTCCTGCCAGATCTTCGTTTCCGACATGTCGCAGGTCGCGAAGATGAACGAGGTGTGGGATGCATGGGTGGCGCCCGGGCAGGCGCCGCCGCGCGCGACGGTGGGGGCGCAACTGGCTTCGCCTGAAAAGCTGATCGAGGTCGTGATCGTGGCGGCGACCTGAACGCTGCCATTGCCGGTCGTGCGCTGCAGCAACCGTTCTCCCAACGGTTTTTCCTGCTCGGAGACCGCGCGCGTGACGGCAACGGGTGAAATACCCAGTTGCCCGGATTCCGGGTCAGCCTCAGTACGTTTGAATGCATGGTGCTGGTCAGTGGCAGTCAAGGCAGTTGGCGCCAGAGAGAATCACAATGGCGCCAGCGGGTCGGATTCAGGCTGGCATCGGCTCGCGGCCGAAGGCTTCGAGTTCGCGCGCTAGGGACTGCGCGGCCAGTTCAACCAGTGCGCGGCCTTTTTCGCGCGTGGCCAGGCCGGGATTGGAACCGACGCGTCCGTCCGGGAAGCGGGCGCGGAAGTCGAGGGCTTCGCGGATCGGGCCGGTCCCGGCGATCGGCGGCGCGTAGTCGGCCGACTTGATCGAATCGGGGAAGGCCCACTGTGTAATCGCAATCTCGGACGGGGTGGCATGCGCGCCGTGGCCCGTCGGGAACTGGTCCCGCGCCAGTTCGCCCACGCCTTCAAGATCCCACCAGTTGCAAAGCTTCAGCGCGAAGCCCGCACGGCGACGCGCAAAGCTGGCTTCGGCATAAAGCTCGGAGAACGCAGCATCGATCGATGAGACATTGCCGCCGTGACCATTGAGGAACAGGATTTTCTCGAAACCGTGTGCCACCAGTGAGCGGGTCCAGTCGCCGATCGCGGCGATGAACGTGGACGGGCGCAGCGAGATGGTGCCAGGAAAGCCAAGGTGATGCTGTGCCATGCCGATATTGAACGTGGGTCCCACGAGGATATCGGCGGATTTTTCGGCTTCACGTGCGATGATTTCGGGACACAGCCAGTCCGTGCCAAGCAGTCCGGTGGGCCCGTGCTGTTCGTTGGAGCCGATCGGCACGACGATCGTGCGACTGCGCATGAGGAACTGCTCGATTTCGGACCAGGTGGAGAGATGTAGAAACATGACGACTCCTTGTTACGGCTTTGCGGGTAGCTTGTTGGCGAGAATGATCAGTGCGGCGATGATCGGCAGCGTGGCCAGGATCAGCACACCGAGGTGAAGGTTGCCGGTGGCCGTCTTGGCCCATCCGATGATGGCCGGGCCCCAGAAGCCGCCTGAAAGCCCGATCGTGTTGATCAGCGCGATGCCGCCTGCTGCCCCGGGGCCCTTGATGTATTCGGAGGGCATGGCCCAGAACACCGTGTAGGTCATCCACAGTGCGCAGGTACCGAGCGTGAGCAGCACCAGCGATGCGGCGAGATTGCCGTCGACGAGGGGGGACGCGGCCAGCAGCAGGCCACCGATGGTTGCGGGCACCGCACTATGGAAACGGCGTTCGCCCGCCCGGTCGGACCGGCGACCCATGTAGTACATGCCGAACGCCGCCGCAATATAGGGCAGGGCCGAGTACCAGCCGAGTTGTACGGTGTCTCCCACGCCCTGGGCCTTGATGAGGGTCGGCAGCCAGAAGCTGATGGCATAGATGGCGGCGATGATGCAGAAGTACGCGAAGGCCAGCACATAGACCCGGACGTCACGTGCCACGGCCAGGAAAGAGTGATTGTGCCCCGCCGCGGATCCGATCTCGCTGGCGAGCAGGTGCTTTTCCCGCTCGGTCAGCCACGCCGCATCGGCCGGCCGGTTCGGCACGAAGTACAGTGCGAGCACGCCGAGCAGGATACAGGGCAGGCCCTCGACCAGGAACATCCATTGCCAGCCGGCCAGTCCGCCGGCGCCCGACAGCGCGGTGATCAGCCACGCTGATACCGGTCCACCGACAATGCCGCCGAGCGGGCCGGCAAGGAACACAACTGCGATGGCGCGCGCCATGCGCTGCGGGCCATACCAGCACGACAGGTAGTAGATCATGCCCGGCGCAAAGCCCGCTTCGAAGATGCCGAGCACGAAGCGCATCGCATAGAACATCGGCACGTTACGCACGAACAGCATGCAGGCTGAAGTAATGCCCCACAGCACCAGGATGCGGCAAAAGGTCTTGCGCGCGCCGATGCGCGGCAACATCAGGTTGCTTGGTATCTCGAACAGTACGTAGCCGATGAAGAAGATCCCGGCGCCCACGCCGTACGCGGCATCGGAGAAACCGAGGTCGCCTTGCATCTGGAGCTTTGCAAAGCCGATGTTGACGCGATCGAGGTAGGCGAACAGGTAGCAGCTCAGCAGGAACGGCAGCAGCCGCCAGTTGATCTTGCTGTAGAGGTTTGAGGTGTCGCCTACCGCACTTTCGCTCGGGATTGCCAGCATGACTGTCTCCAATGTCTTATGTGGTGCCGCCTTGATGCATCGGATAGTGGCAGCGCGAAGCGCAATCACCAACAGCAACCATGTGCACACTTCGTTGCCTGCAGGGCAACGCATCTGGTATGGTGGGTCTGTCCGAAGTGACGGTAATCACCGGGTGGATGGTTCGACATGCGTGAAATCAATCAGCAGCGGCTGCGTTACTTCCGCGAAGTGCTCGAGCAAGGGACCATCCGCGGTGCCGCCGAGAGCCTGAACACATCGCCATCGGTGATTACTCGGCAGATCCGGCTGCTCGAGGATGAACTTGGCACGACGCTGTTCGAGCGCCAGGCGCGCGGCGTCAGGCCGACCGAAGCCGCCGCGCACCTGCTCGAGTTCTGGCGCGGCTACCGCTCGCATCAGGAGAGGCTCGAGGACCAGCTCCACGCGCTCAAGGGCTTGAAGCAGGGGCAGGTCCAACTGGTCCTGAGCGAGGGATATGTGGATGCGCTGGTCAACGAGGTGCTGGCGCCATTCTGCGCGCAGTACCCGTTGCTCGACATCGGAATGGAGATCCTCGGAGTGGATCAGGTGCTGGAAGCCGTGGCGGAAAGCCGCGCGCACCTTGGGCTTGCCTTCAACCCGCCGCCGCACCCGCGTATCGAGTATCTGGCGAGTTCGTCGCAGGCGGTCGGGCTGCTGGTGCGACCCGACCATCCGCTAGCATTGCGCGGCGGCGCGGCCAGCGTCGAGGACATGTTGTCGTGGCCGCTGGCCATGATGCCAGCATCGTTCGGTGTCGGACATGCGGCCAAGATGCTCGAATTCGCCGAGAACATTACGATACGGCCGACGCTGGTCACCAATTCGCTAACGGCGCTCAAGCAGTTCGTCGCCTACGAAAACTACATGACGCTGATCGGCGGCGAGTTCGCGGCGTATCGGGAAATCGCCGCCGGCACGCTCACGGTGGTCCCGATCGATCATCCGCTCTTCAAGGGCACCCAGGCGCGGTTGCTCGCGAAGGCCGGGCGGCCGTTACCGGCGGCCGCCCTCAAGCTCCTTGAACATATTCTGCGGGACATGCCAATGTTCGCACAGGGCGGCGAGTAGCCGCGCCACGTATCCGGGCTAATGCTCGCGCGATATCTCGACCAGACAGCTCATCGCATTCGGTCCCTGGATCGGACCCGATGTGCCGATATCGAGCGTCAGTGTGTTGGCCGCCCTGGCACGATCCACGCCCTTGGCGCCGGGCGCATACCGTGCGCCGGTTGCCATGACGGCGACGCCGCGCGCCACGCGATCGCTGACCGCCAGCCCCGCCGCGATCACGCCGTGCGCGTTGTGCACGCGCACTCGCATGCCCGGCCGCAGGCCATGCGCCGCGGCATCTGTTGATTTTCGAAGTTTCTGCTACCCGTGACCACGGTTACTGCTAACGCGTGAAGGAGCTTTGGACCATGCTTGATCACGCGATAGCAGAGAATGTATTTGTTGGCGGAGCGAACCCGGGGGTTGCGGACTACTCGCTCGGCGCGGCTGCGCACCGCTGGGTGTCTATTCAAGAGCATTCGGTCGGCCCTGGTATCGCCCGATGGTACCGCGCGCTTTCGGACAGGCCCGCGTTTCAGCATCGAATTATCGCGGCCCCGCTTTAAGTTGGCGAGCGAACGCAGTGGAACTGCTCGACCCAACGATAGCCGTCTATGAGCGACGCTCGGCTGTGGTCAATACAACCGTCTCTAGCAGGTTCTTCCTGCATAGGTGATATGGCGGTCGGCGTAAACCGACCGCCGCTATCGTCAGGCCTTCCCCAATCCCTCGGCCTTCTTGGCCGCGGCGAGCCTGCGACGCTGCTCCCACCGATCAACCATAACCATGTGTGACTGGCGAATCGGCCCTGCACTCGAGATGGGCGATTAACGAAAATTAATTGATTTTCATTAAACTTTCCTTGATGCGACGAAGGCGCGACGCCTCGTTGTCTTGCCAGCGAAGCATTGAGTACGAACGGCAGGTCGGCCACGACGACGCGGCGTTCAGGCGCGCATCCGCAGGCCGGAGCGCTGAGCCTCTGCCGGGTACATTAAAAATGCACGCGTTATCGCGGCGAATTTCCTGAAACAGTGATGTGCAGTGGAGCGATTCGACCAGCAGCCGATAAACCAATGATTTTTCGCGGCAAATACACGAATGTCGATCAGGGTATGTGCGGAGGTAGATGGGGGGCCACGTAGTTGCTAGTACATATTCCCTAGACTAATATCCTCCTCGCATCGGTCGGTTTAGTCAGTTTAAATCGGACGACCGTGATGCAACGCGTGCCAATCCGTTGTTTTGGTTTTGTAAGGAAATGAATCGCCCATGGCCGAGAAGAGCCTCGGAGGCGCCGTCGACGGTTTGATGCATCGTGCCGACGTGGCAGGCGATCTGCTGCATCTGCGGCCTGCGCAGGAAAGCGACCGTGCATTCCTGCGCACCGTATTCGAAAGCACGCGGATCGACGAGTTCGTGCAGGCCGGGTTGAGCGCGGATCGCATCGCGGCATTGCTGGTCGAGCAGTTTTCGATGCAGGACAGGTATTACCGAGCGCACTATCCGCATTGCCGGTTCGATGTGGTCATGCTCGGAGAGCATGCGATCGGTCGCCTCTATCACGATTGGCGGGGCGGTGAAGTGCGCGTGATCGATATCGCGCTGCTGCCCGCGCATCGCGGGGCCGGGGTCGGCACGCGGCTCGTGCACGCGATCGTATCGCTGGCAGCCGCCTGCGCAATGCCGGTCGTGCTCTATGTGGAAATGAACAACCCGGTGCGGGCTCTGTATCGGCGGTGCGGATTCGAGCAGACCGGCGAGAACGGGATCTACCTGCAGATGACGCGCCCCGCCGTGCCGTTCGACCGGGCGAACGTGAGGCCCCTGCCAGGCCTCGCGATCGAAGGCGCGCAGGCCGCGAGCAGTACGGACATCAGGCAGTAGCAACGAAAGACCGCGACCGGCCGTGCCGGCTACCGGTACAACGAACAAACAACGATCGGGGGCGTGCGTGCTGTCCATCCCTACCCATGCCGAATTGCTCGATGCGATCGGGCAACGGTTCACGTTTGGCGCCAGCGGCGGCGAGCCGGTCGACGCTGTACTCCTCGATGCACCGCCCGGCCTCCCGATGAACGACCAGTTCGTCTGCTACTCGGCAACGTTCGCGTTGCCCAGCGGTGTGCATCGTCCGCAGGACGTTTATCGCATCGTATCTCCGGCCGGCCATGCGTGGGCGCTGCTCGCGACACCGACGCGGCCCACCGAGAACGGATGCTCGACACTCACCGTCGTCGTGCACTGTCGTACCGATCAACTTGCCGGGGCCGCCGGCCCGCGCAGCGACGCGTAGGGTTTTTCTTCTTTTCCCGCAAGAGAGGAGGCGTGTGATGAGTGATCCGTATCTGGGTGAAATCCGCATGGTGGGGTTCAACTTTGCTCCCTACGGATGGGCATTGTGCCAGGGCGAGGTGTTGGCGATTTCCCAAAACCAGGCGCTGTTCTCGTTGCTTGGCACGTACTACGGCGGTAACGGCACGACGACGTTTCAGTTGCCGGATTTGCGCAGCCGCACGCCAGTTGGTGTTGGACAGGGACTGGGATTGTCCGCGGTCGAGATAGGCCAGATCGGCGGCACCGAAGGCGCATCGCTGACGACGCAGAACATGCCGCTCCATACGCACGTCGCGACGGTGTCGACCCCCGGCGCCGCGCAGGGATCGATCTCGATCCCCGCGTCGACTTCGACGGACACGAGCACGCAAAGCGCGGTGCCCGGCAATACGTCGGTGCTGGGAACGGTCAGCGTGTCGAATCGCCAGGGCGACCTCTACAGCACGGTGGCCGCCGATACGACGCTGAAGCCGTTCGACGTGACCTTGCCGGTTACGGCGCCGACGATCCAGAACGGCCCGGCTGGCGGCAGTACGCCGTTCTCGCTGCGTAACCCGTACGTCGGCATCAATTTCATCATTGCACTGACCGGTGTATTCCCGTCGCGGGGGTAATCGGTAAAGTGCGCGTGCCGCATGAGCGGCACGCAATCAAGGACATCGAGCGATGAAATTCGCCGGCAGCCTCCTGAAGCTTTTCGCCGCGATGCGTGCGTCCGATCCGCGCCCGCGTAATCGGACTGCCGCGCTGCCGGCGCCACTCATCGTCGCGCTCGAGCCGCGCATCGTCTACGACGGGTCGGTTGCCGCGATGGGCGCCGTTGCCGTTGCGGCCGCGCATCCGGCCGGCGCCGACGCGCACGCCGCCAATGCGTCGCCCGACGCGGCATCGGCGGCCGGTGCACAAGGCGGCGCTCGCGCCGCCGACAGCGCGGCTCCATCGCACGCGGCGCACGGCGACACGCCGGCCGCGGCGGCCGGCACGGGCGCCATCCACACGACCGAGTCGGCCGCGATGCGCGCGGTGCACGGGCTTGCGGAAGTCGGGGGGCAGCCGACGGACCATCAGGTGGTGTTCGTCAACTCGAACGTCACCGACTATCAAACGCTCGTCGCGGGGCTGCCGCCGGGCACGCAAGTCGTCGTGCTCGATGCGACGAAGGACGGGCTCGCGCAAATCGAGCAGTATCTGCAGGCGCACCCCGGCATGAGCGCGATCCATCTCGTCTCGCACGGGTCGGATGGCGAAGTGCAGATCGGCAGCACCTGGCTCGACCAGGCCGATCTGTCGGCCTACGGTGCGCAGTTCGCGCAAATCGGCGCGGCGATGAAGCCGGGCGGCGACTTTCTGATTTACGGATGCGACGTGGCGCAGAATGCGGACGGCAAGGCATTCGTGCAGCAGATCGCCACGTTGACCGGATTGAACGTGGCGGCGTCGACCGACGTTACGGGTGCGGCGTCGCTTGGTGGCAACTGGACACTCGAGTACGACGTCGGCGAGGTGCATACCGGTGTGGTCTTCTCGACATCGGCGGAGCAGAACTTCGATCACGTGTTATCCGTCTTTGACGAGACGTATGACAGTCAGGTCGGATTCGACACCGGCGCGACGGCTGTCGCGTCCACCACGCTCGATGGTCTCGTCTATACGGGCGACCAGTCGGTCGAGTATTCCGTCGTCAATGGGTCGCTTCCCGCTAGCGGCTCTGGCGGCGAGTTCATCGTGAACGTGCAGGGCACGCAGATGTCGTCGCTGACGATCCAGCGGCAAGACGGCGCATTGATGGCGGTACAGAGCTTCGACATCGATGTCTTCCTGAGCTCGAAAGTGACGGTCCAAGCACTCGACTCGTCCGGCAACATTCTCGGCAGCGTCGTGCTCGATATTGGCAACAATGGCAACAACTCCGTGTTTCACGTCGACTTGTCCGGAAATGCGGCGTTCTCCCAGGTCAAGAGCATCAAGCTGGTGGAGTCGAGCAACGACGGCGGTTTCCTGTCGCCGACGCTCGACAACTTCGCTTACCTCGCGCCGTCGTCACCGCCGACGCTTTCCGCCACGGGCGGCGCCACGTCGTTCGTGGCCGGCGACAACACGGCGTCGACGCCGGTGGCCGTCGACACGGGGATCACGCTGACCGACGGTAATTCGACTACGGCGGTGAGCGCTACCGTGGCGATCACGGGGAACCTGCACACCACCGAAGACACACTTGGCTTCACGAATACGAGCGCTGCCACGTACGGCAACATTTCGTCGACGTACAACGCGCTCACCGGCGTGCTGACGCTGACTTCGTCGGGCGGCACGGCGAGCATTGCGCAATGGCAGGCCGCGCTGCGCGCGGTCACGTACACCGATACGGCCGTGACGCCCAATGCCGCCACGCGAACCGTCAGCTTCGAGATCACGAGCGACGGCCATACGTCGGGCAACACCGTGACGAAGGCGATTTCGGTGACCGACACCGACCAGACACCAATCGTTGCATCGACCGGCGGCACGGCGACCTATCGCTCGGGCACCGCGGCCGTGACGATCGATGGCGGTATTTCGGTGAGCGACCGCGACAACACGACGCAAGCGTCGGGCACGGTATCGGTATCGGGTGGCTTCCACAGTGGCGACACGCTCGGCTTCACGAACACCGACTCGGCACTGTTCGGCAATATCGTTGCATCGTACAACGCAGCGACGGGCGTCATGACGCTCACGTCGGCAGGTGCTACCGCCACCGATACGCAGTGGGCCAACGCGTTGTCGGCGGTCACGTTCTCGAGTACGAGCACGACGCTCGGCAATCGCACGATCTCGTTCGCGACAAGCGACGGCTCGAAAACGGGCGTCGCCGCGACTGACACGGTCAGCGTCGTGAGTTCGGCGCAAGTCACGACAGATTCTGGATCGGCGGCATTCGTCGCTGGGGACAACGTGCTGTCGACGCCGGTGCCGATCGATTCGGGCCTGACGGTGACCGACGCCGCTACCGGCACGCTCGCGTCCGCGACGGTGGCCATCACGGGAGGATTCCACAGCGGCGAGGACGTTCTGTCTTTCGTCAATGACGGTGCGACGATGGGCAACATCACCGCGTCGTATAACGCGGCTACGGGTGTACTGACGCTGACATCCGCGAGTGCGTCGGCGACGCTCGCCCAATGGCAGGCCGCGCTGCGGTCGGTCACGTATACCGACACGCTGGTGACGCCGGACGCGACGACACGCACGGTCAGCTTTACCGTGGTCGACAGCGCGAGCAACACGAGCAATACGGCCACGCGCACCGTGACGGTGACGGACACGGACCAGACGCCGATCGTCACGACGACGGGCGGTACGACGAGCTACGTGGGCAACGCGCCGGCCGTAACGATCGACGGCGGCATTTCGGTCAGCGATCTCGACAACACGACGCAATCGTTCGGAACCGTGTCGGTGACGGCCGGATTCCACAGCGGGGACGTGCTGAGCTTCGTGAACACGAGCTCGGCGCTGTTCGGCAATATCGGTGCGTCGTACAACTCGGCGACGGGCGTGATGACGCTCGTTTCCTCGGGCGCGACGGCCACCGACGTGCAGTGGGAGAACGCACTGTCGGCGGTGGCGTTTTCGAGCACGAGCACGACGTATGGCAACCGGACGATTTCATTCTCGACGAACGACGGCGTGAAGACGAGCACCGTGGCGACCGATACGATCACGATGACCGCGCCGCCGACGATCACGACTGATGCGGGCTCGGCTTCGTTCGTGGCCGGAGACAACACGGCATCGATACCGGTGGCGGTCGATTCGGGCCTGTCGGTGACCGACGGCAGTGCTACCACGCTGGCGTCGGCAACGGTTGCGATCACCGGCAACTTCCACAGCGGCGAAGACGTGCTGGCGTTCGCCAACGATGGCTCGACGATGGGCAACATCACCGCGTCGTACAACGCATCGACGGGTGTGTTGACGCTATCCTCGGCCGGCGCGACGGCGACGCTCGCCCAGTGGCAGGCCGCGCTGCAATCGGTAACGTACACCGATACTGCCGTCACGCCGAACCCCGCAACGCGCACGGTCAGCTTCACGGCGCTCGACGGTGCAGGCAATGCGAGCGCCACGGCCGCGCGCACGATCACGGTCACGGACACCGACCAGACGCCAATCGTTACGTCGACGAGCGGCACGACGAACTACGTCGGCGGGACGTTGGCCGTGACGATCAACGGCGGCATGTCGGTCAGCGATCTCGACAACACGACGCAATCGTTCGGAACCGTGTCGGTGACGGCTGGCTTCCACAGCGGCGACACGCTGACGTTCATTAACTCGAACTCGACGACCTACGGCAACATCGTCGGTTCGTACAACGCCGCGACCGGCGTGCTGACCCTCTCGTCGTCCGGCGACACCGCCTCTGATGCGCAATGGGCCAATGCACTGAGTGCGGTGACGTTCTCGGCGAGCTCGAGCGCGCCGCCGGGCAACCGCACGATTGCGTTCACGACCAACGACGGCATCAAGACGAGCGCGGCGGCGCTGGATACCGTAAGCGTGCTCGGCCCGCCGACGATTACCGCCGATTCCGGCTCGGCATCGTTCGTGGAGGCCGACAACACGGTGTCGACGCCGGTGGCGGTCGACCCGGGCATCGGGCTGAGCGACGGGGTCTCGGCGACACTGGCATCGGCCACGGTCGCGATCACGGGCAGCTTCCACAGCGCGGAGGACGTGCTCGCGTTCGTCAATACGAACTCGACGACGTACGGGAACATCACCGCGTCCTACAACGCGGCAACCGGCGTGCTGACGCTGAGTTCGGCCGGCGCAACGGCCACGCTCGCACAATGGCAGAGCGCGCTTCAGTCCGTGACATACACGGATACCGCGGTCACGCCGAACACGGCGACGCGCACGATCAGCTTCACGGCAGTCGACACGGGCAGCTATACGAGCAATACGGCGGTGCGTACGGTCACGGTCACCGCAACGGATCAATCGCCGGTGCTGGCGACCACGGGCGGGACCAGCTACGTGGGCGGGACGTCTGCCGTGACGATCGACGGCGGGATGTCGGTGAGCGACCTCGACAATTCGACGCAGTCGGCGGGGACGGTATCGATCTCCGGAGGCTTCCACAGCGGCGACACGCTCGGTTTCACGAACACGAGCGCGACGCTGTTCGGCAACATCGTCGCATCGTATGACGCGGCGACGGGCGTGCTGACGATGACGTCCGCCGGGGCAGTCGCTTCGAACGCGCAGTGGTCGCGTGCGCTATCTGCCGTGACTTACTCGAGTACGAGCACGGTGTACGGCAATCGCACGATTGCGATTGCGGTGAGCGACGGTACCAAGACCAGCGCCGCGGCAACCGATACGGTGGCCATGACGGCGCCGCCGCAGATCACGACCGATGCGGGCTCGGCCGCGTTCGTTGAAGGGGACAATACGGCGTCCACGCCGGTGGCGATCGATCCGGGCCTGACGCTGAGCGACGGGAGCAGCGCCACGCTGGCGTCGGCAACGGTTGCGATCACCGGCAGCTTCCACAGTGGCGAAGACGTGCTGGCGTTCGTCAACGACGGTTCGACGATGGGCAACATCGTGGGCGCGTACAACGCGACGACGGGCGTACTGACGCTGAGTTCGGCCGGCGCGACAGCCACGCTCGCACAATGGCAGAGCGCGCTGCAGGCGGTCGCGTACACCGACACGGCTGTCATCCCGAACACGGCGACGCGTACCGTCGGCTTCACCGTTATCGACGGCGGCGGCAATACCAGCGCCACGGCGACGCGCACGGTGACGGTGACGGCGACCGACCAGACGCCGATCGTGACGTCGACAGGCGGCACGACGAATTACGTCGGCGGGACGTCTGCCGTGACGATCGACGGCGGCATGTCGGTCAGCGACCTCGACAACACGACGCAATCGTTCGGAACCGTGTCCGTGACGGCAGGTTTCCACAGCGGCGATACGCTGACGTTCGTCAATACGAATTCGTCCACCTACGGCAACATCGTCGGTTCTTATAACTCGGCGACGGGCGTGCTCACACTCACATCGTCGGGCGCGACTGCAACCGATGCGCAATGGGCGAGTGCCTTGAGTGCCGTGACGTTTTCGACGAGCGCCAGCGCCGTACCGGGTAACCGCACGATCGCCTTCACCACCAGCGACGGCACGAAGACGAGCGTCGCCGCGACCGATACCGTCGCCGTGATCGGGCCGCCGCACATCACGACCGATCCCGGCTCGGCCTCGTTCGTCGCGGGAGACAACACGGCATCGACGCCCGTGACGATCGATCCGGGGCTGGTCCTGACGGACTCCGGGGCACCGACGCTGGCGTCGGCCACCGTCGCGATCACCGGCAACTTCCATGCCGGTGAAGACGTGCTGTCGTTCACGAACGACAGCACGACGATGGGTAACATCAGTGCATCCTACGATGCGGCGACGGGCGTGCTGACGCTGACGTCGGCGGGATCGACGGCGACGCTCGCGCAGTGGCAGAGTGCATTGGCCTCGGTGACGTACACCGACACCGTGGTCACGCCGAACGCCGCGACGCGCACGATTGCCTTCACGGCCGTCGATACTGGCGCCATCGCGAGCAATACGGCAACGCGCACGGTGACCGTGACCGATACCGATCAGACGCCGATCGTGACGATGCCCGGCGGCACTGCGTCGTACGTGGCCGGTGCGTCGGCGACGATCGTGAATTCGGGCGTGAGCGTGACCGATCTCGACAATTCGACGCAGTCGTCCGCCACGGTCGCGATTACGGGTGGTTTCCGTTCGGGCGAGGACGTGCTGGCGTTGACGAACGGCGACGCAGGCGTGTTCGGCAACATTTCCGCGTCGTACGACGCGGCCACTGGTGTGTTGACTCTTTCCTCCGCAGGCGCGACGGCGACCGACGCGCAGTGGGCACGCGCATTGTCGAACGTGACGTTCGCGACCAGCGGCACGCACTTCGGAGATCGTACGATCGCGTTCCAGACGAACGACGGTACGAAGACGAGTGCATCGGCAAGTACCACCGTTACCGTGATGGACCGGCCACACGTCGACACCGGCGCGGGTTCCGCTTCCTTCGTCGCCGGCGACAATGCTCCGTCGGTGCCCGTCGCGGTGTCTCCCGGCCTTGCGTTGAGCGACGGCAGCAGCGCGGTGCTGAGCTCGGCGACGGTAGCGCTCACGGGCGGCTTTCATCCGGGCGAAGACGTGCTCGCATTCCGCAACGACGGTGCGACGATGGGCAACATTACGGCCAGCTATGACGCGGGCACGGGCGTACTGACGCTGACGTCCGCCGGCAGTACGGCGACGCTCGCGCAGTGGCAGGCGGCGCTCGCATCGGTCACCTATACCGACACGGCGGTTACGCCGGACGCCACGACACGCGTCGTCAGCTTCACGGTGACCGACGGCAACGGCACGGCCAGCGATGTACAAACGCGCAGCGTGACGGTGGCCGATACCGATCAGACACCGCGCCTGAGCGTCGACGGCAATGCGACCTATGTCGCGCAGGCATTCAATCCGGTGCCGGTGGCGGTCGCGCCACAGGTCGCGCTGAGCGATCGCGACGACACCACGCTGGCGTCGGCCCAGGTATCGATTGGCAGTGGTTTCGATGCGGCGCACGATACGCTGTCGTTTACCGCCAGCGCGGCGACGGGAGATATCGGCGCGCGCTACGACGCGGCCACCGGGGTGCTGACGCTCACCTCCGCCAGCGGCAAGGCGACGCTCGCGCAATGGACCACCGCGCTGCAATCGGTCAAGTATGCGGATTCCGCGCTCAACGCGGCGGGCAGCCGCACGGTCACGTTCACTGTGAGTGACGGCATGAAGACCAGCGCCCCCGCTTCGACCACGGTGACGATCGTCACGGGGCCGTCGGGCGGTGTACCAAACGTGCGCGAGCAGCCGACGATCATCGCGTCGCCCGGCCCGGCATCGCCTGCCGCGTTCGCGGGTTCGGACAACACCGCGCCGCCGGACGTGCTGCAGGAGCTTGAAGAGCCGCCCCGGATCGGATCGGTGCCGGTGGTACCGACCATCACGTTCCAGGATCCGGCGGCGCCGCGAGACGCGTACCTGATCAATCGCACCACGGTGTCGCGCTTCGATTTCGCAGCGCTCGACGCGGCCCTTGCCGCGACGCCGCTTGACGCACCGCTGCCGTTGCCCGACATGTCGTTCTCGATCGCGACGGACGAACCGTTCTCGATCGACGTGGCGACGCTGCTGCCGCTGTCGGAGGCGATGCACGGCGGCGCGCAAGTCACGGTACGGCTCGCAGACGGTCGTTCGCTGCCGGGCTGGATCCGCTACGACGCAGCCAATGGCGTGTTGCGCGGCAAGTTGCCGCCCGGCACGCAGGAGGTGCACGTTTTTATCCAGACGCGCGACGCGTCCGGCCATGCGACCCGCCGCGAGATCGTGCTGGCTCCCCATGCGCACAGTGACGCGCATCGCGCCGCTCACCCGGCCGGGCCCGGACATGCTGCCGGGGAGATGGCCGGGCCGACGACCGCTGTGGCACGGCCGGCCGGCAAGCTGTCGCTCGATCAGCAGTTTGCGCAGGCGCGTGCCGCGTTGCATGTGCCGCATCCCGGCGACGCGGTGCGTCGCCTATGAATTCCCGTCATGCGCCGATAACCATGAGATCACAAACGTCCGTTGCCGAAGCGATGCCGTTGTCCGTCCTTGCTTCGCGTGCCGTGCCCGGCCGCCGTTCGACGCGCCTGCCGCGCTTGTCGCTGATCGCCGTCTCGGCAGCCGTGGCCTGGCTGTCGGGCTGCGCGGTTCACCCGACACCGTTTACGGACGCGGAGCGCGTGCAGACCGTGCGTGAGGACCGCGCCGCGATGTTCGCGAATCAGCCGCCGCTGGCCGGCCCCGTCACGCTGCAGGAGGCCTTGGCGCGCGCGATCCGCTACAACCTCGACCATCGGCTGAAAATGATGGAAGAGGCGCTCGCGGAAAAGCAGCTCGATCTCGCGAACTTCGAGATGTTGCCGCGCCTGACCGCCCAGGCCGGCTACACGACGCGCAATCATCCGCTCGCATCGTCGTCGCAGGGGCTCTTCACGAACACGCAGGTCGTGCCGCCGTCGTACTCGACGGACAAGAACGATCGCACGGCCGATCTGTCGTTCTCGTGGAACCTGCTCGATTTCGGCGTCAGCTACTTCGAGGCGAAAGAGCAGGCCGATCGCGTACTCGTCGTCGAGCAACGCCGGCGCAAGGTGGTGCAACTGATGATGCAGCAGGTGCGCGAGGCGTACTGGCAGGCCGTTGGCGCGCAGCGTATGGCGTCGCGCGTCGGCCCGCTGCTTGCACAGGCCGGACAGGCGCTCGACGCGTCGCGCCAGTCGCAGCTCGAAGGCTTGCGCTCGCCGCTCGATACGCTCGCCTATCAGCATGCGCTGCTCGACATCATGCGCCAGCTCGAAGCCGTGCGCGACCAGCTCGACGAAGCCAAGCCGCGCCTCGCGTCGCTGATGAACATCGCGCCCGGTACCGATTTCCTGCTCGCGCCGCCCGGAAGTTTCACGGTGCCGAGCTTTGACATGCCGATGGCGCGCATGGAAGAGACGGCGCTCGAACGGCGTCCGGAACTCGTCGAGGCAAGCTACAACGAACGCATCAGCGTCAACGAGACGCACAAGGCGATCGCCAAGCTGCTGCCGGGCATCGAGCTGCAACTGGGTGCGCATTACGACAGCAACAGCTTCCTCGTCTATCACGCGTGGCGCGCGGCCGGCATCAACGTGAGCTGGAACCTGCTGAACGTGCTCAATGCGAAGAACATTCGCGGTGCGGCCAAGGCGCAGCTCGACGTCGCACATGCGCAGCGCCTCGCACTGTCGATGGCCGTGCTGACGCAAGTGCACGTCGCGCGCGCGGAGCTGAGCGCGAGACAGCGCCAGTTCGATCTGTTCAAGCAGATCAACGACGTGGACGACCAGATTCTGCAGCACACGCACAATGCGACGATCGCGAACGCGCAAGGCAGGCTCGAGGAGATTCGCGCCGCGACCTCCGCGATGATGTCGGAACTGCGGCTGTATCAGAGCTACGGCGAACTCGAAAGCGCATACGGCCAGCTGCTTGCGACGCTCGGGCTCGATCCCGTGCCGTCCTTTGCGCGCGATGCGGATTTGAAATCGATCGAGCAATCGATCGATACCGAGCAAGCGCGTTGGGCGCAATTCGGCCACGCGGACGGAGTAACGACGCAATGAATCGATGGTGCAGGGCAGGGCTATGCAGTGCCATCCTGATGGTGGCCGCTCATGGCGCTTGGGCGGCCGGGGCGCCGGGCGGTGCGGGTGCGCAGCGTGCCGTGGCAGCACCGGGCGCACTCCACGGTGTGCCGGCGGTGGTGCCATCCGTGGCGCACGCCGACGACGACGGCCGGATTCGCGTTCAGCTCGTCGCACGCGATCAGGTCGATATCTCGAGCGAGATCAGTGCGAAGATCGCATCGCTGCCGTTTCGCGACGGCGATGCATTCCGCGCGGGGCAGACGCTCGTCTCGCTCGATTGCGCTCTCTACGCGGCGCAACTGCGCAAGGCGCAAGCAGAGGCGGAAGCAGCGGGGCAACTGAAGCGCGTCAACGACCGGCTGCTGGAGCTGCATTCGATCGGGGCGGTCGACGTCGAGCAGGCCAACGCGAAGGCGAAAGCCGGGGCGGCCGAGGTCGCGTACATGCGGGCAACGGTGGGCAAGTGCAGGATCACCGCGCCGTTCGACGGACGGGTGGTCAAGCGCAGCGCGTCGGCTCAGCAGTTCGCCGAGCCCGGCAAGCCGATTCTCACCATCGTCGACACCGGCCATCTGGAACTCAAGATGATCGTGCCGTCGAGATGGCTCGCGTGGCTCAAGCCGGACCATCCGTTGAGTGTCTCCGTCGACGAGGTCGGCAAGACGTATCCGGCCACGGTCGCCCGAATCGGCGCGCGCGTCGATCCCGTCACGCAGACGGTCGATGTAACGGCCGCGCTGTCCGGCCGCCCGCCCGAGCTGCTGCCGGGCATGAGTGGCTGGGCGCGGTTCGCCGGCGCTGCCCGCTAGTCGCACGATGAACGCCCCGCTGCAGGTCGATGCGAATGCGATCGCCGTTCTCTGGCAGTTGTCCGCCCGCGCGCGCGAGGCGCCGAGCGAGGAGACGCTCGGCTTCGTCATGGTCAATGAATCGCTGTCGCTGGTGCCGTATCGCCAGGCGGCCTGGTGGCGGGCGCCGGGGCCCGTGCCGGGTGCGGTCGCGGCGGTGTCGGGCTTGCCGCAAAGCGATCCAGGCACGCCGTACGTGCAATGGCTCGGTGAAGTCTGTCGCGTGCTTGAACGCCAGTCGCGGCAAGCGGGGGCGCCGGCGCACCCTCCGAGCTCGGCTGTCATCGGCGGAGAGGCCGGTGCGTCTGCGTTGCCGCATGCATTCGACGCAAGCAGCCTGCCGGCGACGCTCGCGGCCGACTGGGCCGCCTGGTGGCCGTCGCACGCACTGTGGGTGCCGCTCGTCGATCGGGCCGGCCGTTCGTTGGGCGGTGTCGTGCTTGCGCGCGAGCAGCCATGGACGCCGATCGAGCAAGCGCTGCTCGCGGAACTTGCCCGTGTCTGGGTCCATGCGCTTGCTGCGTTTTCGCCGAGCGCATCATGGCTCGAACGCGCGCAACTCGCGCTGCGCGCCGGCAAGCATCGGCGCCGCGCGCTCGCGGCTGTCGCCGTCGCGCTGGTCGTGCCGGTTCCGTTGACGGTCCTTGCACCTGCCGAAGTCACGCCGAAGGATCCGTTCGTCGTGCGTGCCCCGCTGGACGGCGTCATCGATCATCTGTTTGCGCAGCCGAATCAACGGGTCGCCGCAGGGGCGCCATTGTTCGCGCTCGATTCGACGGCGCTCGCATCGCGTTATGCGCTCGCGAACAAGAACTACGCGACGGCGCAGGAGGAGTACCGCCAGACCGCCCAGCTCGCGGTGACCGATGACAAGGACCGGCTCGACATGGCATTGCGCAAGGGCAAACTGGACCAGAGCGCGGTCGAGCTCGACTACACGGCGCGCGAACTCGCGCGCGTGAGCGTGACTGCGGCGCGCGCCGGCGTGGCAGTGTTCTCGGATCCGAACGACTGGAACGGGAAGGCGGTGTCGATCGGCGAAAAAGTGATGTTGCTCGCCGATCCCGCGCACGTCGAACTCACTGCGTATGTGCCCGTCGCCGACAACGTCGATGTTGTGCCGGGCGCGACCGTGACCCTTTATCCGAAGAGTTCGCCGCTCGATGCGTACGATGCGCGCATCGATACCGTGGCCTACCGCGCCGAGCCGACGCCGGATGGCGTCGTCGCCTACCGTGTGAAGGCGACGTTCGCGGGTACGGCGAAGCCGCCGCTCGGCATGATGGGCACTGCGCGCATTCATGGTCGCTGGGTGCCGCTTGCCTATTACCTGCTGCGCCGGCCGCTCGCGACGGCGCGGCAGTGGCTCGGCTGGTAGTCCGCGCATGGCCGCCGCTTTCACCGGACCTGGCGCATCGACGTCACGTCTCCCGCCTCTTCGCCAGGAGCTGACCCTGACGCACGGCGCCCCCACGCCGGGCGGCGCGCCGACCTGGATGCTGCACGACCCGGCGGCCAACCGGTTCTTTCAGATCGGCTGGCCGGCGTTCGAAATGCTCTCACGTTGGCCGCTGGGCGACCCGATGGCGATCGTCGCGTCGGTCAACGCGGAAACGACGCTGCGCGTGACGATGGACGATTTCGAATCGCTCGTGCGCACGCTGCATCATCAGCACCTGTTCGTCGCCACGAGCGCGGCCGATACGGGCCGGCTTGCGGGCGCGGCGGCCGCGAGCCGGCTGTCGCATGCGATGTGGCTGCTCAAGCATTACCTGATGATCCGTGTACCGCTGTGGCGGCCGATGCCGTTCCTGCGGCGCTTCGCCCGCCATGCGGACATCGCGTACCGGCCGGCGTTCTGGGGCGTGGTCGCGCTCGTGGCGCTCACTGGCCTGTTGCTGGTGTCGCGCCGCTGGGACGAGTTCGTTCATACGTTCCACGGCTACGCCGACCTGCGCGGACTCGTCGCGATCGGAATCACGATCGGCTGTGCCAAGGTTCTGCACGAGTTCGGGCATGCGTTTACCGCCTATCGCTACGGCTGCCGCGTGCCGACGATGGGGATCGCGTTGCTCGTGATGGTGCCGGTGCTCTACACCGATACGACCGAAGCGTGGAAAGTACCGGGCCGCGCCGAGCGATTGCGAATCGGCGCGGCCGGCATGCTGACCGAACTGGTGCTCGCCGCGTTCGCGACGCTGGCCTGGAGCGTGCTGCCCGACGGGCCGCTGCGCGCAGGCGCGTTTCTGCTGGCGACGACGACCTGGATCGGCACGCTGACGATCAACGCCAGCCCGTTCATGCGCTTCGATGGCTATTTCCTGCTCTCGGACTGGCTCGACATGCCGAACCTGCACGATCGCGCGTTCGCGTTCGGTCGCTGGTGGATGCGCGAGCGGCTGTTCGGTTTCGGCGATCCGCAGCCCGAGCCGTGTGCGCCGCGCCGCCGCCGGTTCCTGATCGCGTTCGCGTTTGCGACGTGGCTTTACCGGCTCGTCGTGTTTTTCTCGATCGCGCTCGTCGTCTATCACACGTTCTTCAAAGCGCTCGGGTTGGTCCTGTTCGGTGTCGAGTTTGGCTGGTTCATCGCGCGGCCGATCGTACGCGAAGGCGTTGCTTGCTGGCGCCGTCGTTCGGCGCTCCGGTGGTGCCGAGCGACCCGGCGCGCCGCCGCCGTCGGTGCGGCGGTGCTCGGGCTGCTGGTGCTGCCGTGGTACGGCGGGATCGGCGCCCCCGCCGTGGTCGGCCCGCTGCGCGCGCAGGGACTCTACGTACCCGAGGCCGCCTATGTGACGGCCGATGCGCCGATTGCCCGCGATGGCCAGCACGTGCGCGCGGGCGACGTACTGGCCGTGTTTGCGTCGCCCGACCTTGTGCATCGGCTGCAGGCGGCACGGGTTGCCGATGCACTGCTGCGCTGGCAGCTCGAGCAGCAGCCGTTCGACTCGCGGCTGCTCGAACAGGGCGTCGCGTTAAAGCGCCGCTCGGACGCGGCGCATGAAACCGTTGCCGGGCTCGCGGCACAAGTTGCGCAATTGACGCTGCGCGCGCCGTTCGACGGCGTCGTGCAAACCGACGACACACTTGCGCCGGGCACCTGGCTGCCGCGCGGCGAGCATGCGTTCGACGTCGTCGGACCGGCCGGCGTGAAGGGCGAAGCATTCGTCAGCGAAGAGGATGCGGCGCGGATCTCGGCCGGCGATCGCGTCAGCTTCGTCGCATCGTTACCCGAGTTCGGCGCGCTGGACTGCCGGGTCAGTGCGATCGATCGCGTCAATGTCGCCACGCTCGACGCGCCGGCACTTGCGAGCGTCTACGGTGGTCCGCTGCCCGTGCAGCTTCAGCCGGGCACGCATCAGCTCGTGCCGCTCGCGGCGACCTATCGCGTGCGGATTGGCGATTGTCCGGCAAACGTAGCGTGGCCGCGCGAGATCGTCGGCACAGCGACGATCGGCGGCGCGCGGCAAAGCTTCGCATGGCGCATGCTCGCGTGGCTGACGTCGGTGTTTGTGCGCGAGAGCGGCGCATAGGCATTGCGACGCCGGGAGTCGCGCGGTACCCCGGGGCGGCAGAGACTACCGGCATCGCGTCGGCTGTCGCAGTCGATCGATGTGCTCCATTCGCTCTTCGTACTCCCAATCCTTCCTTGCCTTCCTTGCGGCCGGTCGACGGTTCAGCCTGTCATGTGTTCCCCCACCCCACGCCCCCGGCGTGCCGATTCGCGACATTGGCGCCGGAACGATCTTTTCCTGCCCGCGCAATGCTCCGGTGACCGTGCAGGGCATCGAAATGAAAACGTAATATTTTAGAATAAGTGCCGTGACCGGATACCGAATGAATAACAATCGACCGAATTGTTGCCAAAGTTGCCGAGATTGCCTTGTTATATTGTTGATGTTCAAGGATGGATGCATTGTATTGGTTGTATAAGTTATTGATTTTTATAAGATAACTGCGTTTTTGTGCGGCTGCTTAATATTAATGTAAATGCAAGAAAATCACCTGCTGCCAATTGCCTTGAGCGATTGGAGAATTATCTTGTCGATCTCGCAAACGTATCCTATTGTCTTCAATGCAGAGAAAATAACGGCGTTTATTTCATAAACAAACGAAACGGAGCGAAGAGACCATGTCGACCAACAAGGCCACCCCCAGTCAGGCACTTCTCACCCTCGCGAAGAGTTTCAAGCTGGATGTCGAGAGACTTTCGCGTGGAGAAACCGTTGCGGCGACGATCGTCGTTTCCACGCCGCAGGAAATGAAAAAACTTCTCGCAATTCCGACGACGCCGGACACGTACGATCTGGTCGCAAAGACAATGGCGTTAAATGGAGAGGCACCCGATTCGTACGAAGCGGGACTGAAGCATTTCTCTGCCTATGCGTGTGGCGTGTCGAATCTCGATACGTCGATCGGGAGTGCCTTTTTCAAGAAAAGATTCCCGATGGAAATCCGGATGGTGGCGTCGTCGCAAATCGAACTGACGAGCGACTACGTCGTGAACCCAGGCTCGCCGCCGGTCTACATCGCGTGCGACGAATTGATTTTCAACGGCGGATCGTACGTGATACAGAGCACGAACTTTACGCTCTGGGTCACTTCACAGTTGACGATCGAGTCGTCGGGCTCAAGGCCGTATCACATTGGTATCCTCGGCTCGCCCGGCGGCCCGGGTTCGAACGGGGCGAACGGTGGCACGCAATCGCAGGCGCCTAACGGTCAGAATTCGTCGCCGGCGTCGCCGGGGGTCTGCACCGGATCGGGCAGCGGCGGCAACGGTACGGTCGGCAACACCGGGTACAACGGCGGCGCGGGCGGAAACGGAATGAATGGTGTCGCGAGCGTCGTCGCAAACATCAACATTGCGAACTTCGCTTCGCCGCAGGCGCCGCTGGTCGTGTTCGGCATGTCCGGCACCGGTGGCAATGGCGGGAGTGGCGGCAATGGCGGCACGGGCCAGCAGGGCGGCAACGGTGGAAACGGCTGCAATGCCGGATGCGAGGGCACCAACGGTGGCAATGGCGCCAACGGCGGAGCAGGCGGCAATGGCGGAAATGGCGCTAATGGCGGAAACGGCGTCAACGGCGGAGCGATCTATCTGAACCTGAATCCGTCGCAACAGTCCGCGAATTTCTATACGTACATGAGCCAGCAAGCGGCACCCGGACAAGGCGGCGCGGGCGGCGCGGCGGGGCAGGGCGGCGCGGGTGGAACGGGCGGCAGCGGCGGTCACAGCAGTTCCGATGGCACCAACGGCAATACCGGTGCATCGGGCAATACAGGCGCGAACGGTGCGTCCGGCGCCGCATATGGCACGCCGCCGCAACTCATGGTCGCCAGCTACAAGGCCCCGTCGAACAGCGAGCTGCAGATCGAGGTTCGTTCATGACCCCGGAGATCCACGCACAGGAGTTGAGGTATTCGCTGAACGGGAACGGTTATGTTTGCCTCAAGGTCTTCGTCGTCAAGCGGATCTCGACCATCAATCTGAAAACGCAGCCGGTCTATCTGATCAAGACCGTGCTCAAGGTGTCCATCTACAACACTCAGGATTTCAACATCAATCCCGGGCCGGTGACGTCGTACATGAATTACCCGGCCATGTTCAGCTTTACCAAGTCGTTGACGTGCAGCGTATCGTCGCAGTCGGCCAACTTCAAGCTGCTGAACTATTCGCCGATCACCGTGAATTCGTCGATCACGACGTCCCGCAGCGATGTGACGGACAGTACACAGACGAACTCATCGCAACAGTCGGTCGGCTCGAGTGCGTCGCAGACCAACTCGTTCGGCGTCGACGTGCAGGCGGGCTGGATGATGGAGTCGCCGCTGCTGTCGATCGGCTTGAGCTACGACCACGCGTACACGTCGGCGAACAGTCAGGAGCGCACCACTGCGTCGGGCAACAGTGCTTCGCAGCAGAACGGTGTCGCGGATTCGTACAGCATCAAGGACTGGGGAATCTACGCGAATGTCAATCGCGAAAACCTCCAGACGACCTGGGTATGCGCGCAGGAATACCCGTGGGACATCCTCCAGTATCGCAGCGCCGACGGCACCGGCAACATCGGTCTGCCGCAGCCGATCGTCGACCGGATGCTGGTCGGCGAATGCGTGCTGCCGCCGTCGCAGCTTTCGCAGTTCGGCACCGACTTCACGTTCACCGCCGACTGGAGCTTCATGCCATCGGAGTTCAACGTCGACGTCACCACACCTCTGCTGTCGTTCGATATCGATACGGCTTACGTGCTCGGTTCGCATCAACGCACCGGGGATGCACCGCCATACTCGCTCGCGGCATCGCTCGGGCAATCGACCACGAACTCCAATTCGCTGGCGCTTACCTGGTGGCAACTCGAATGTCTCGCGCTGGATGCGATCGTGCCGGGCCGTAACGACGCGAGCGCGAATTTCGACAAACTGCCGGCATCGCGCTTTCCCGCGGACGGTTCGGTGCCGCTGGTCGTGATGTCGCCGACCAATACGCTGCTGTGTGTCGCGCCCAGTTTCAGCCCCGGAATGATCGTCGACGTCGCGAAGAACGACGCGACGTACACGCTGGCGTTCAAGGTCGTCGAAACGGTCGGTGAAATCACCCTCTATCTGAAACACTGGAAGCTGGACTCGACCGGCCTGGTGGTGAATATTGCCGTCAACGGTGCCGTGCTGCCGGTGCAGTACGTCGACGCGGTGCAGGGCGCGGGCGGGATGGCAAACCGTACGGACATCACGCTGCGGTCGACCGATTACATGGCGGAGGATTTCAGCGACTATCTGGTGGTCGGGCTGAATACCGTGGTGGTGACCGTATCGGCGAGCGACGCGGGACCGCCGGCGGACACGGCGCGTTATTGCCTCGCGGCCGTCGTCGTGTCCTGAACGTGCCGCACTCCTATGGAAAATCGCTGAAGCGGTATTCCGCCAAGGAGCGCGTCGCAAAGACGGCTCTGGCGATTCGTACCGTTCGTTCGGCAATCAAGAAACCGGGCAGCGGCAGCATCCTGTCAAAGACACGTGTGCTGAAGGCGCACGATCCGAAGCGCAAGATCGCCAAGCTCGAGGACTATATGAAGGCGGGAATGAAAAAGACCTTTCCCGTCGTCTACCGAGGCATCTGGGACGCGCAGGATGAAATCGTTCGCACGTCGTTGATTACAGACCTGCTGGTCGGACTCGAAAAGGCGGGACTGAGCAAAGGGGAAATGGCGCGGCTCAAAACGGCAATCGACGGGTTTTCCAGCATCCGGCTTCCGACGCGCTGGTCCGGCTTCAGGCTGAAGGGCGGTGATACGGTGCTGGGATTCAGTGAAATGCAGCATCCGACGTCTGCCGGCAAGGGCATATGGATACCGTCGAAGTCCAGCTTCTCGAAGGCGCATACCGCGCTTGACGAAGCGCGTGTGAAGGCGGCACTCGACGCGATCAACACCTTCGTCGTGAAGGATAAGAACGGTGCCGTCACGCTGGCGTCGGGGGTCGCGATCGAGGACATCGTGAAGGCCGCGCTCATCGCGGCCGGCACATTTACGTTGAACTACTTTACAGCGCCCGCGCTCGCGAGCAACGTCGACGCCACCGCTTCCGGGAAAGTGAAGAAAGCGCAGACTCAAGCCCGTGAATTCATGAAGGATCAACTCGAGAGCATCGGTGCGAAGCGCGCTACCGGGTCGACCAGTATCGTGATTCCGAAGCTGAACCTTCCGACACGCGAGTGGAAGCCAGATGCACTGAACCCCGGAGAGGTCAGTCCGCGACGAGGATCTCCGATCAGTCTGTCGGTGGCAGAGCTCAGTTGGGCGGTCGAATAGTAACCGCGCCGAGGCACACGTGCACGGTACTTCCCGACCGGCTTGAACAACCTATGTATGCACCCGGATCTGGATGCGAACCATGGAACGCGTAGTCATCACCGGCATTGGACTCGTCTCTTGCCTCGGGCAAGACCTGGATACCGTCGCCACGGCATTGCGCGAAGGGCGCAGTGGCGTGGTGCGCGACCCGGAGCGCGAGGCGCTCGGTTTTCAGTGCGCGCTCACGGGGGCAATCACGGGGTTCGATCCGGCAGAGAGGCTGAGCCGCAAGGATCGACGGGGGATGGCAGAGCCCGCGCTGTACGGTGCGGTAGCCGCGCTGCGGGCGCTCGACGATGCGGCACTATCGCGCGACGCGCTGCGTCGACCGGAAGCCGGTGTAATCGTCGGAAACGACTCCAGTGCGGATGCGGTGCGCCGCGCGTGCGATGACACGCGCAGCGTGGGCACGACACGTCTGCTCGGCTCGTCGGCGGTGGTCGAGGCGATGAACTCGTCCGCGAGCATGTGTCTGTCGGTTCTGCTCGGTACCGGGGGCGCGTGCTGGACCGTGTCCGGTGCGTGCGCATCCGGTGCTCATGCAATCGGCCAGGCCAGCATGTTGATCGAAAGCGGCCGACAGGACATCGTCGTGGTCGGTGGCGTGCAGGAACTGAACTGGGCCGGGATGTGCGCATTCGACGGACTGGGTGCATTTTCAACATGGAGCGGCGAGCCGGCACAGGCATCGCGGCCGTTTTCCGCGAATCGCGACGGGCTCGTGCCGAGCGGCGGCGGTGCGATGTTGGTGCTGGAGTCGTTGCGACATGCGCAGGCACGCTCGGCCCGCGTGCGCGCGATGCTGCGTTCGTACGCGTTCTCGTCCGATGGCCGGCATCTGACGCTGCCGGACGGAGAGGGCGCGCGGCGCTGCATGCGCGACGCGCTGAGATACGCGAACTTCGCACCGGCAGACATCGACTACGTGAATGCGCATGCAACTTCGACGCCGTCCGGAGACGTTGCCGAAGCCGCGGCGATTCTCGACGTGTTCGGCGACGCGCGGCCGCCGGTATCGTCGACGAAGGGAATGACCGGGCATGAGTGCTGGATGGCCGGTGCATCGGAGGTCGCATATAGCCTGCTGATGGCTGAGCACGGATTCATCGCCGCGAACGCGAATCTCGGCGAACCGGATCCTGCGTGCGCGGAACTCGATCTCGTACGGCACGCACGCGATGCACGCGTGCGGACGATCATGTCGAACTCGTTCGGATTCGGCGGGACGAATGCAAGTCTTATTCTGGAGACCAAATCATGGTGACGAATCCCGTCGAAATTCAGGCCATCATTCAACGCGTCCTGGTCGATGTGTTCGAGTTGAACGTGGACGTGATCGTGCCGGAAGCTCGCCTGAAAGAAGATCTCGATCTCGACAGCCTGGATGCCATCGATCTCGGCGTGGCAATCGAGGAAGGGCTGGGCGTTAAACTCAATCAGTCCGCTTTGGCGCCATTGCGCACGGTCGGAGAAATTCAGGCGTATTTGATTCGTTCATTGACCTGACGCTTGCCGTGGCGCGCGGTGATCGAACGTGAGGCGCCGCACGCGTCGCCGAGCGAGTGGGCCACGCGCAAACGAGACCGTTACGGGATGTTGCATGAAGTTCGCTGTCAGCTTTATGTCTGAGGCGAGGTCATGTTCGCCAAGGCCTACCGATTCGATCGGGATTTTTGATGATGTTGTCCATCGGCCGCCTTGATCGACCTCGACATACGCGCTGCCCGTCCGGAGCAGCAGCGCGTCGGCGAGCGCAGCGACACGAGGGCGATTGAATTCGCGTCGTGCCGCCCGATAAGGCGGCATTCTTTGCGCGCGAGGACCTGCACATTTTCGAAACGCATGACCCGGCGAGAATCGGGGCATTGTTCGCTGCCCCTTACTCCGGGCTCTGAACGCTCCACACCAATAACGCCCGCTCTCCGCTACCGAGGATCCGTGGCATACGAGCAGGCTGCTGCTCAATTTTACGACCACCGCGGGCGTGTTCACACTCGCCGTAACGGGTCAGACGCAGGAGGGCGGCTCCGACTCGCCGCGCATCCTGACCGATGAGCAGATTGATATCTGCCACGAGAATCTCGAGGGCATCGCGATGTACGTTGCCGTGCGACGCTCGAGGCTCGGCCTCAACCTGAAGTTGCAAAGCGCGTATGTGTCCGGTCAAGTATTACGCTTACTGCATGGGACCGGCCGGGCGAGGTAACCCTTTCCGGTTACAAGCCGGTGGGTTAACCATACCGAACGTCATGCGCGGGCGTGCTCCATCGCTCAGAACGTGTCGCGTCTGCTTTTTAGTGTTCGGACTGCGGTAGGGGAAGTTTCGTTTTAGGGGCCGCATCGGAAAGCCTTGCGGGCATTGGCTCAGGTCACAGGCACAATTCAAAGTTAAATGAAATGTGACCCCTGCCCGCCGCAAAATTTTGCACAATGGCGACAACGCGGCGTTGCTGCCGCCATTCGCCTCCCCGGCAACCCGGCCTTCCGGCCCGCAGGGGCGGCCAGATCGAACCTTCGAAACCGACCCGAGCCCCTACCGACGTGCCGCCGCCGACCGCCATGGACCACCCGAAACGCATCCTGATCGTCGAAGACGACGCCGACATCGCCGACGTGTTGAGCCTGCACCTGCGCGACGAGCGTTACGAAGTCGTGCACAGCGCCGACGGCACGGAAGGACTGCGCCTGCTCGAACAGGGCAACTGGGACGCGCTGATCCTCGACCTGATGCTGCCCGGCGTCGACGGCCTGGAAATCTGCCGGCGCGCACGCGCGATGGCGCGCTACACGCCGATCATCATCACGAGCGCGCGTTCGAGCGAGGTGCACCGGATCCTCGGCCTCGAACTCGGCGCCGACGACTACCTGGCGAAACCGTTCTCGGTGCTCGAACTTGTCGCGCGGGTCAAGGCGCTGCTGCGGCGCGTCGACGCGCTCGCGCGCGATTCGCGGATCGACGCGGGCACGCTCGACGTCGCCGGGCTGTCGATCGACCCGATCGCGCGGGAAGCTACCGTCGACGGCACGCGCATCGACCTCACGCCGCGCGAGTTCGACCTGCTGTATTTCTTCGCGCGGCATCCGGGCAAGGTGTTCTCGCGGATGGACCTGCTGAACGCCGTGTGGGGCTACCGCCACGAAGGCTACGAGCACACGGTGAACACCCACATCAACCGGCTGCGCGCGAAGATCGAGGCCGATCCGGCCGAGCCCGTGCGGATTCTCACCGTGTGGGGACGCGGCTACAAGCTCGCCGCGCCAGACCAGCGGGCCACCTGATGAAACTGACCCTCACCCAGCGGCTGTCGTGCGTGTTCGCGGTGCTGCTGCTCGCGTGCTCGGGCGCGTCGGCGTGGCTGCAGATCCGTGCGAACGATATGCGCGAGAAGGAAGTCGTGCAGGGGCTGTCGCGCGATCTCGCCGCGCACATCGCGAGCAGCGCGCCGCTGATGGACGCGAACGGGTTGCGTCCGGATGCCGTGCGCACGCTGTTCGGCCAGCTGATGGGCGTGAACCCGAGCGTCGAGGTATATCTGCTCGACAACGCGGGGCGGATCAAGGGCGACGACGCGCCGCCCGGCCACGTGAAGCGCGACCGCGTCGACCTTGCGCCGGTGCAGCGCTTCATCGCGGGCGAGCCGCTGCCGATCCTCGGCGACGATCCGCGCAGCCCCGACGCGCGCAAGGTGTTCAGCGCGGCGCCGCTGCAGCTCGCCGGGCAGCCGCCGTCGGGCTACATCTACGTGGTGCTGCTCGGCGAAGCGCACGACCGGCTCGCCGCGCGCGTCGACGCCGGCAACGTGCTGCGCACGACGCTGTGGTCGATGGCGGTGGTCGCGCTGCTGGGCCTGCTCGCGGGCCTGACCGCGTTCAGCTTCATCACGCGCCCGCTGCGCCGGCTGACCGACGCGATGCGCCGCTTCGACGCGAACGGCGCGCCGGACACGCAGCCGCCGGTGCCGCGCTCGCCGCCCGGGCGGCGCGGCGACGACATCGCGGTGCTCGAATCCGCGTTCGCGCAGATGGCCGACCGGATCGGCGACCAGTGGCGCGCGCTGACGCGCCAGGACCAGCAGCGGCGCGAACTGATCACGAACATCTCGCACGACCTGCGCACGCCGCTGACGTCGCTGCACGGCTATCTGGAAACGCTGTCGCTGAAGTCCGATACGCTCGCCGAGACCGAGCGCCGCCGCTACCTGTCGATCGCACTCGCGCAGAGCACGAAGGTCGGCCGGCTCGCGCAGGCGCTGTTCGAACTCGCGCGGCTCGAATCGGGCGGCGTGCAGGCCGAGCGCGAGCCGTTCTCGCTCGTCGATCTCGTGCAGGACATCTTCCAGAAGTTCGAGCTGGCCGCGCAGTCGCGCGGCATCGCGCTGCATGCGCGGATCCCGCCGCGCGTGCCGGTCGTGTCGGCCGATCTCGGGATGATCGAGCGCGTGCTGACCAATCTCCTCGACAACGCATTGCGGCACACGCCGCAGCACGGCGAAGTCGAAGTGGCGCTGACGCCGCAGGACGATCGCGTGGTGGTGACCGTGTCGGATACCGGCGAAGGGATTCCGCCAGCGCGGCGCGAAGGGCTGTTCCAGCGGCCGCAGCGGCCGATGAGCGGCGGCGCGGCGACGAGCGGCGGGCTCGGGCTGCTGATCGTGCACCGGATGCTGGCGCTCAACGGCAGCGCAATCCGGCTCGTCGATCGGGACGGGCGCGGTGCGGTGTTCGAGTTTGCGCTGCCGGTCGCGCATCCGGCGCCCGGCGAAACGCGCTGAAACCGGCGACGAAGCGCTGGCGCGCGCTTACCCGCCGCGCTTGCGCCGCACGTCGCTCGGTGTCGTGCCGGTCCAGCGCTTGAACGCGTGGCGGAACCCGACCGCATCGCTGAAGCCGAGCGTCAGCGCGATGTCCTCGGTGCTGAGCGTCGTGGTGCTCAGGTAATCGATCGCGAGCGCCTTGCGCACGCTCGTCAGCAACTCGCTGTACGACGTGCCTTCGGCGTCGAGCTTGCGGCGCAGCGTACGCGACGTCATGCACAGCGTGTCGGCGATCGCGTCGATGTCCGGAAACTGCCCGGGCGTGCGCGTGAGTTCCTGGTATACGCGCCGCGTGACGCCGGCCTGGCTGCGCAATTCGTCGAGCAGGCGCGCGCAGTGCGACGACACCTGCGCGGCGGTGATCGGGTTCGCGAGTTGCGGCGCGCGCGTGAGCCACGCGGCCGGGTAGCTCAGCATATGGTGCGGCTGGTCGAACGCGATCGGGCATTCGAGCGCGTCGGCGAGCTGCGCCGCGTGCGCCGGCTGAGGCTGCGCGAACTGCGCGCGGGCCGGCACGCACCATGCACCCATCACGTCCTTGATGATCGTCACGTGCAGCGCGAACTGCATGTCGATCAGGAAGCGATACAGCGGCAGGTCCGGCTCGGGCAGCGCGGCTTCGTGCGGATCCGGGAACAGCCACGACGCGGTGTCGCCCTGTTCGACCCAGCGGATCGCGAGCATGCCGTTCGCGAGCTGATGATATTTGACGGCCGAATCGAACGCACGCGCGAGCGATTCCGAGCACAGCATCGCGTAGCCGTACATCCCGTAGCTCGACGCGTGCAGCCGACGGCCGACGCGCACGCCGAGATCGGTGCCGTCGTAGCGGTCGATCGCATTGCGCGCGGCGGTCAGGAACTGCAGCGACGACGTGAGCGTGAACGGATCGGCGACGGCGTCCGGCGACAGGCCGGTGCCGTCGAGCACGGCGGCCGGGTCGAGGCCGAGTTCCTGGGTGACGCTGACGAGCACGGCCAGCTTGGCCGGCGAGAAGCGCTTCTCGCGCGACGCGTGGGCGGGCAGGGCGTCCGGCAGCGAGGCGGTGCCGGTGGCCGTCGGTTTCAAGAGCGCACTGCGCGGCATGGCGGGTTCTGCGTCCGATTCGATATCGTTCCGGTGCGCGATTCTGCGCCGGAACGCGCTGCGGCGCCATAGGGTTCACCCTGATGAGCATGAGTATGCACGGCCCGACACGGCGGGACCGATGCATGGACGGAAGCGGCGTCAGGCGGCCCGCTGCGCGCCGGCGTGTCCGTTTCGATCATCTTTTCGACCGTCCGGATCATTTTCAAAGCCTGTCCGGCGGGCGATAGTCGTCGGTCAGGCGGCGGCCTGCGCCCATCCGGTGCGCGGGCCGCCGTGCGAACGGCGCTGCCCGGCGCCGTCCCCCGAGGAGCAGGACATGACGAAGAGACACTGGATCGGGTCGTACGGCTCGATCCCCGCCGAGATCGATGCCGATCGCCATCCTTCCGTAACCGCGCTGCTGGACGACACGATGCGCCGCTTCGCCGAGCGTCCCGCGTTCCGCGCGTTCGGCCGCACGCTCACCTACGCCGACGTCGACCGCCTGTCGAGCGCGCTGGCCGCCTACCTGCAGCAGGTCGTGGGCGTGCGCAAGGGCGACCGCGTGGCCGTGATGCTGCCCAACGTGCTCGCGTTTCCGGTGGTGTTCGTCGCGCTCGCGCGGATCGGTGCGATCCAGGTCAACGTGAACCCGTTCTACACCGCGCACGAGCTCGAGCATCAGCTCAACGACGCGGGCGTCGAAGTGGCCGTGGTGTGCGGCGGCTCGATGGGCACGTTCGCCGACGTGGTCGGCAAGACGCGCATGCGGACCGTGCTGAGCGTGGGCCGCGGCGATCTCGGTATCGTCGATGCGCCGGCCGGCGCGTGCGACGCGCTGCCGCCCGGCTCGATCGCGCTCGCGGATGCGCTTGCCGCGGGCGAAGCGCTCGCCTTCGAGCCGGTCGCGCTCCGCGGCGACGATCTGTTGCTGCTGCAGTACACGGGCGGCACGACGGGGCTGTCGAAGGGCGCTGCGCTGTCGCACCGCAACCTGGTCGCGAACATCGAGCAGTTCGGCGCAATCGTGCCGGCCGCGCGGCGGCCGGGCGAGGAGGTCGTCGTCACGGCGATCCCGCTGTATCACATCTTCGCGCTGACGGTGAACTTCCTGTCCTACTTCGCGATCGGCGCGGAGAACTGGCTGGTCGCGAATCCGCGCGACATGGACGGCTTCATCGACGTGCTGAAGGACGCGCGGCCGTCGGTGTTCGTCGGCGTCAATACGCTGTATGCGGGGCTCGCCGGCCATCCGCGGCTGAAGGAGGTCGACTGGTCGCGGCTCAAGCTGTCGGCCGGCGGCGGCGCGGCGGTGATCGACGTGATCTCAGCGCGCTGGAAGGCGGTGACGGGCAACTTCATTCGCGAAGGGTACGGGCTGTCGGAAACGTCGCCGGTGGTCACGTTCAATCCGCAGTCGATCGACGCGTTCACGGGCACGACGGGCCTGCCGCTGCCGTCGACCGACGTGAAGCTGCTGGACGACCAGGATCGCGAGGTGGCGATCGGCGAAGCGGGCGAGATCTGCGTGCAGGGGCCGCAAGTGATGGGCGGCTACTGGCAGAAGCCGGAGGCGAATGCGACCGCCTTCACCGCGGACGGCTACTTCCGCACCGGCGACATCGGCGTGTTCGACGCGGCCGGCTTCCTGAAGATCGTCGACCGCAAGAAGGACATGATCATCGTGTCGGGCTTCAACGTCTATCCGAACGAGGTGGAAGCGGTCGCGACCGCACTGCCGGGCGTCGCCGAATGCGCATGCATCGGCGTGCCCGACGGGCGCACCGGCGAGGCCGTCAAGCTGTTCGTGGTGCTCGCTGCGGATGCGGCCGTGACCGAAGCGGAGATCGTCGCGCATTGCCGTGCCAACCTCGCGGCCTACAAGGTGCCGAAGCTGATCCGCCTGGTCGACCGGCTGCCGAAGTCGACGGTCGGCAAGATCCTGCGCCGGGAACTCAGCCGCGCCGACTGATGGTGCCGAAGCGCCGCGCGCCCGGCGGCGCGCGGGCCGGTGCGCCGCATGCCGCGCATGTCCCGAAAGCCCGGTCCGGGCCGCTCCAGTACAATGCGAGCGGTTCGACCGATGGGGACGCGATGACCGGTTCAGACTCACCTTCCGCCCGGCCCGGGCGTGCGCTGCCGTCGCCGAGCGCGACGGTGCCGATCTCGCTCGTCAACGGTTTTCTGGCCAGCGCGGGCGCGCAGCGCGACGTGGTCGAGCGCTACCTGCGCGGCGCCGGCATTCCGCTCGAGCTGCTTGGCGAGCCGCATGCGCGCGTGACGGAAGAGCAGTTCTCGACGCTGTACCGCACGCTCGCGATCGACCTCGACGACGAGATGCCGGGCATCTTCTCGCGCCCGCTGCGCGGCGGCACGCTGAAGTACCTGTGCCTGAGCCTGCTCGATGCGCGCAACCTCGAAACGGCGCTGCATCGCTTCGGCCAGTTCTTCCATATCCTGCTCGACGACTTCTTCGTCGAATCGAAGCGCGACGGCCTGGTCGCGCAGGTGCTGCTGCGGCCGAACCCGGCCGTCGGCCCGATCGGCGCGCTCGGCCAGGAGCTGATGCTCAAGCTCGTGCACGGCGTGTGTTCCTGGCTGATCGGGCAGAAGATCCCGCTGCTGAAGATCGAGTTCGCGTGCCCGCGGCCGCGCCATGCGGTCGAGCATCTTTATTTCTTCTCCGGCTCCGTGCAGTTCGATTGCGAACGCACGCTGATGCGCTTCAGCGCCGACTACCTCGATGCGCCGATCCGGCAAAGCAAGCGCAACCTGCGCAAGTTCCTCGCGCGCGCGCCCGGCGACTGGATCTTCGAATCGTTCAGCGAACAGCTCGTGTGCCATCGCGTGCGGCAATACCTGTCGGCGGCGCTGCCCGACCTGCCGGTGATCGATCAGGCAGCCGAGCATCTGCATTGCTCGGTGCGCACGCTGAGCCGCCATCTGGCCGCCGAAGGCACGACGTTCCAGGCGCTCAAGGATGAACTGCGGCGCGACATCGCGATCCAGCGGCTCACCGACACGCTCGACACGATCGCGGCGATCGGCGCCGATATCGGCTTCGACGATCCGAGCGCGTTTCATCGCGCATTCCGCCACTGGACGGGGAGTACGCCGGGGACTTACCGGCGGCGCGCATAGCACGGGTTTTTCAAGCGCGCTCCCATAACCGGCATCCTTCGTGCGATCCCATGGATGGCTCCCCGTCGTTCCGGTACCGCGGATGTGCGTCGGCCCGTCACGCACTGCCGATGCGTGACGGGCCGACGGGTCATTGGGTCCACGCGCTGCTGAAACGGGCCGGTTGCCCGCTCCGCGCGCGTGGCCGCACTCAGGCTTTCAGTGCGCCGAAGATTTCATTGAGCATCGACTTCGCATCGCCGAACAACATGCGGTTGTTGTCCTTGTAGAACAGCGGATTGTCGACGCCCGCATAGCCGGACGCCATGCTGCGCTTCATCACGATCGACGTCTTCGCCTTCCACACTTCCAGCACCGGCATGCCGGCGATCGGGCTCGCCGGGTCGTCCTGCGCGGCCGGGTTCACGATGTCGTTCGCGCCGATCACCATCGACACGTCGGCCTCGGGGAAGTCGCCGTTGATCTCGTCCATTTCGAGCACGATGTCATACGGCACCTTCGCCTCGGCCAGCAGCACGTTCATGTGGCCCGGCATGCGGCCCGCGACCGGGTGAATCGCGAAACGCACGTCGACGCCCTTCTCGCGCAGCAGCTTCGTCAGTTCGAACACCGTGTGCTGGGCTTGCGCCACGGCCATCCCGTAGCCCGGCACGATGATCACGCGCTTCGCCTCGCGCAGCAGCTCGGCCGTTTCCGCCGCGCTCACCGCGACCGCTTCGCCGGCCGGCTGCGCAGCGCCGCCGGCTGCCGCCGGTGCGCCCGCGCCGCTGCCGAAGCCGCCCGCGATCACGCTGATGAAGTTGCGGTTCATCGCGCGGCACATGATGTACGACAGGATCGCACCGGACGAGCCGACCAGCGCGCCGATCACGATCAGCAGGTCGTTGCCGAGCATGAAGCCGGTGGCCGCCGCCGCCCACCCCGAGTAGCTGTTGAGCATCGACACCACGACGGGCATGTCCGCGCCGCCGATCGCCATCACCATGTGCACGCCGAACAGCAGCGAGATCACGGTCATCACGGCGAGCGGCAGCATGCCGTCCTGGATGCTTTCCGCATGCAGGAACGCGCGGCCGTAGTAGATCACGATCAGCAGCGCGGCCAGGTTCAGCCAGTGCCGCGCCGGGAGCAGCAGTGGCTTGCCGCCGATCTTGCCCGACAGCTTGCCGAACGCGATCACCGAGCCCGCGAAGGTGATCGCGCCGATCAGGATGCCGACGTAGATTTCCACTTCATGGATGGCCTTCTCGGCGCCGGTGAGCTGCAGCGACGTGTCGATATAGCTCGCGAAGCCCACCAGGCAGGCCGCGAAACCGACCAGGCTGTGCATCAGCGCGACCAGTTCCGGCATCTGCGTCATCTGCACCTTCTTCGCGGCGTACAGGCCGACCGCACCGCCGACGACCAGCGCGGCGATCACGTACGGAATGCCCGCGGCCGACACGCGCGGACCGGCCACGGTGGCCAGCACGGCGATCAGCATGCCGATCATGCCGAGCAGGTTGCCGCGGCGCGCGGTCTCGGGATTGGCCAGCCCGCCGAGGCTGAGAATGAACAGGATCGCGGCGCCGATATAGGAGACGGTAGTCAGGTTGGAAGTCATTATTGTTGTCCCCTTATTTACGGAACATCGCCAGCATGCGCCGCGTGACCGCGAAGCCGCCGAACATGTTGACGGCCGTGAGCGTGAGCGCGCCCACCGCGAGACCGAGGATCAGCCCGGACGGACGATCGCCGGCGTTGGCCAGCTCGCCCAGCGGCGGTGCGACCTGCACGAGCGCGCCGATCGCGATGATCGACGAGATCGCGTTGGTCACGCTCATCAGCGGCGTGTGCAGCGACGGCGTGACGTTCCAGATCACCATGTAGCCGACGAAGCACGCGAGCACGAACACCGTGAAGTGCGACAGGAAGCTGGCCGGCGCGAACTGGCCGACCAGCAGGAACGCCAGCGCGCCGATCGCGAACACGATCGCGAGCGCCTTGGCCGACATCGGCTCGCCGCTGTGACCGTGGCCCTTGGACTTCGCCGGCGCGGCCGCGGCGGGGGCCGCCGCCGGGGGCTTGGGTGCGACGGCCGCCTGCTTGATCGGCGGCGGTGGCCACGTGACGTTGCCTTCCTTGATGACCGTGAGGCCGCGGATCGCGTCGTCGTCGAAGTCGACGTTGATCGTGCCGTCCTTGGTCTTGCACAGCTCCTCGACCACGCGCAGCAGGTTGGTCCCGTACAGCGTGGACGACTGCCGCGACAGGCGCGACGCGAGATCGGTATAGCCGACGATGGTCACGCCGTGGCGCACGACCGCCTCGCCGGGCACCGTGAGTTCGCAGTTGCCGCCTTGTTCGGCGGCCATGTCGACGATCACGCTGCCGGGCTTCATCGACCGCACCATCTCGGCGGTGATCAGCTTCGGCGCCGGCTTGCCGGGGATCAGCGCGGTGGTGATGATGATGTCGGCATCCTTGGCCTGCTGCGCATACATCGCGCGCTGGGCCTGCTGGAAGCCTTCGCTCATCACCTTCGCGTAACCGCCGCCGCCCGAGCCTTCCTCTTCGTAGTCGACCTTGACGAACTCGCCGCCCAGTGACTTGACCTGATCGGCCACCTCGGCGCGCGTGTCGTTCGCGCGCACGATCGCACCGAGGCTCGCGGCCGTGCCGATCGCGGCGAGGCCCGCGACGCCGGCACCGGCGATGAAGACCTTGGCCGGCGGAATCTTGCCGGCCGCCGTGACCTGGCCGTTCAGGAAGCGGCCGAACGCGTGGGCGGCCTCGATCACCGCGCGGTAGCCGCTGATGCCGGCCATCGACGTGAGCGCGTCCATCTTCTGCGCGCGCGACAGCGTGCGCGGCAGCGAATCGATCGCCAGCACCGTGGCGCGCTTCGCGGCCAGCTGCTGCATCAGTTCGGGGTTCTGTGCCGGCCACACGAAGCCGATCAGCGTGCCGCCTTCGCGCATCAGCGCGACTTCGTCGGCACTCGGCGGGCGCACCTTGAACACGATGTCGCTGCCGGACCAGAGCTCGGCCGCCGTGGCGGCGATGCTCGCACCGGCTGCGCGGTACGTATCGTCGTCAAAATTCGCGCCGGCACCGGCGCCGCTTTGGACGGCCACCGAAAACCCCAGCTTGATCAGTTTCTCGACCACTTCCGGTACGGTCGCAACGCGCCGTTCGCCGGTGGCTGTCTCCAGAGGAATCCCAATCTGTAATGTCATAGTATGAAAGATGGGTGATGGCCGTCGCGATGCGCTCGGGCCGGTGCGTCAAGGTACCAGAATCGTGTGTGTGTTTAGTGGATCACGCGAGAGTTTGCGTCAAGAAATGAAACGATCGTTCGCTGGGTGCGAACAGAGTATGCCTTATAACGACGGCACTATCGAGGATGCGAGCGCATCGAGTGCGTCGGGCGCCTCTGCAGTTGTACTGTTGCGTTTTATCCACGCGCGGGCCGTATCGCATCGGCCGAACGGATGTCGACGAGGTGCGCAGACTGCCGCTGTCGTGGTGCGACGTCGTTGCGTGACCCGGCAGGCGCGTGGCGGCACCGCACGAGTTTCCCATAGCCGGCTTCCTTTGAGGGTTCCCATGGCCGGCTTCCGTCGGCGGTCCTGGCGTTGAATCGGATCACGCACACCGGGCACGATCCGGCTGATCTCGACACGCAGGCGCGTCATTCGTCAGCGGCCTGAAGCCATCCCGACCGACCGGTAGGCCAATGCCCGGCTGCTGACGACGGACCGCTGACCACCGACCGCAGGCGGCCTGCCAGCCTGTCGCGTCGATTACCCGATCAATTGAGCAGACACCAGATCGCGAGGAACGGCGCGTCGCCCGAACGCATCGCATGCAGTGCACCACGCGCGTTGTGGATGCCGCCGCCGATCCCGGGATCGAACCATGCGCCGTTTTGCTGCCGGAATTCACCGGCGGTCATGAGCACGTACGCTTCCTCCGGTGCGTGGCCATGATCCGGATATCGGACGTTGGGCATCATCAGCGAGAAGCCGAGCTGGATGTCGTCGCGGCTTTCCGCGCCGCCGGGCCCGCAGATCATCCCGTTCACGTGCCCGTCGATGTAGTTCGGACTGCCGTCCTTTCCCGACGTGCGACGCGACCAACCCACCTCGGGCTCGAGCGACTTGATCAGTTGCGCGACGGTGGCGAACGTCGGGTCGACGCGCGCGACCGACTCGAGCGCGCGGTCGAGCCAGTCGCATGCGGGGTAGCGCACCGCGAGCCGTGTTCCGTTGTCCGACGGCGTCTGCAGCCGGGCGAATACTTGCGGCGCGAACGTGCGCGCGGCGGGTGGCAGCTTGTCCGACTGGAACAGCTCGCCGGCGATCCGGACGAAATCCGCGATGTTCTTCGGGCGTTCACTCATGCTGGTCTCTGCTCCTGCGGCCACTTGGCTTGATGAAACGAAAGTCTACGCAGAAACGCGCGGGTCCTGAAAGCGAAAAAGGGCGTCCGATTTGGCACCGGCCGCCATGCATGCGCCGCTGTTGACGTCCGGCCCGCGGCCCGCATCGCCTTCTTTACAGCCAGTCGGTTTCGAATGCGCAGTCGGTCAGCGACACGCAGCCGTGCTCGGTCAGCACGACCTGCTGTTCGAGCTTGACGCCCTGGCTGCCGCCTTGCGCGCCGATATAGCTTTCGACGCAGACCGTCATACCGATCTCGAACCGGCCGTCGTAACCCGCGCTGTCCCAGTCGACCTGGTGCGCGATCGACGGATACTCGTCGACCATCCCGATGCCGTGCGCCAGGCAGCAGTAGCGGTTCTCCACGAACGGGTCGGGGATCTTCCACGCCTTTTCCGAGAACTCGCGGAACGTCATGCCGGGCCGCAGCAGATCCATGTTGAAATGCACCTGTGCATACGCGTATTCGTACAGCTTGCGTTGCTCGTCCGACGGGCGGCCGTCGCCGACGAGCCAGGTACGGGAGATGTCGGAGCAATAACCGTTCGGCCCGACCATGTCGGTATCGAACGCGAGCAGGTCGCCCGCCTCGAGCACCCGCGACGAACACTCGTGCATCCACGGATTCGTCCGGTCGCCGGACGCGAGCAGGCGCGTTTCGATCCATTCGCCGCCATGGCGGATGTTCTCGTAATGCAGGTTCGCCCAGATGTCGTTCTCGGTCAGGCCCGGGCGCAGTTCGCGCCGCATCCGCTCGATCCCTTTCTCGGCGGTGCGCAGCGATTCGCCGATCAACACGAGCTCGCCCGACGACTTGATGAGCCGGGCGGTTTCCATCAGCGCCTGGCCGTCCGTCAGCGTGAGTCCGTGCTTCTCCAGATACGCGGTGCCGAACGGGTCGAGGCGATCGACGGCCAGGAAGCGCTCGCCCGGCGCGTGCTTGCGGAACACGTCGACGATTTCGGCACCCCACGTCTCGGCGCGCTGCTCCGCATCGGGGCCGGCATTGAAGTAGGTCCAGCTGACCGCACCGCGCAGTTCCACATCGAGATTCAGGCCGTCCCACACGTGCTCGCTGCTGTGGAATTCCCACGCGACGATGCGCCCGGTGGCGAACACCATCACGTAGCGTGCGGGGTTGCGCCCGGCCCACACCTGCATGTTCGACGTATCGGTCGCGTAGCGAATGTTGACCGGGTCGTACAGCAGGATCGCCGGGATCTTGTGCGCGAGCAGTTGCTCCTGAACCCGGGCCAACCGGTATGCGCGTACGTCGCGCAAGACGGCATCCTTGTCATGCGAATTAATAGCACTGCTTACATCTAGGAGCTGATCGCCCGCCATACTGTGCCTCCTGGGGTTGTTCTGATGGTGCGTTTGCAGGGAATGCGGCGTGAGCGCGTCGGCGTGATCCGGGCTCTTGTGGAAGGGCCCGTGTCCGTGCCGCGCGCGGTTGCCGACGGACTAGAGTTCCAGCACGAGGTCCGACGTCGGGCGGCTGCAGCAGAGCAGCCGGAAGCCTTTCTGGACTTCCCGGTCGCGAATCCCGCCGTTGTGCTGCATGTCCACCGTGCCTTCGAGCACCTTGGTCTTGCACGTGCCGCAGATGCCCTGGCTGCAGGACGACGGAATCGCAAGGCCCGCCTTTCTCGCCGCCGACAGCACGGTGTCGGTGGCGTGCATCGTAAACGTCTTCGACGAACGCGACAGCTTGACCGTGAAGGTTTCCGACGACGCTTCGGATGCCGGTTCGACAGGTGCCGACGCGACGCCGGCGCTGATGTCGAAGCTCTCCTGGTGATAGCGCGCGGGATCGTGACCGCCGCCGCGCAGCAGGTCGCGTACCGCATTCATGTAGCCGGCCGGGCCGCAGGTAAATGCTTCGCGCTCGGCGTAGTCGGGCACCTGTTCGGCAAGCAGCGGCAGGCTGAGCCGGCCGATCGGTCCCGGCCAGTGCGCTTCGTCGCCGGCGCCTTCACAGACGAAGAACGTGCGCAGGCGCGGCGAAAGCGCCTCGAGCCGCCGCAGCTCGTTGCGGAACACGATATCGGCAGGCGTTCTCGCGCTGTGGACGAACACGATGTCCAGGTCGAGCCCGAGGTCGATGCTCGCGCGCGTCATCGACATCAGCGGCGTCACGCCCGAGCCGGCCGACAGGTACAGCAGCTTGGCGGCGGGTGCCGCGGTCGGCGTGAAGCTGCCCGACGGACCGTAGGCCAGCAATCGGTTGCCAGGCTCCATGTTGTCGTGCAGCCAGTTCGACACGACGCCGCCGGGAACCCGCTTCACCGTGATGGACAGCAGATAGGGGCGGGTCGGCGGAGACGAGATCGTGTAGCAGCGCTCGACCGACTGGCCGTGGACGTCCGCCGACACGGTCATGAACTGGCCGGGTTCGAAGCGAACGGGCGAGCCGTCGCCCACGCGGAACTCGAAGCTTTTGACGTCGTGCGTCTCGTCGACGACGCGGCAGCACGTCAGCACCTGCTGTTCGCCGCTCGCCCAGGTTCTTCCAGTGCTGTCCCACGTGCCGGGATGGGAGAGTCGGTCGTGTGCTTCGAGGGCGGGATCGAACATTCTGTCTACGGAGTTCATGGCATTGCTTCCTTGGGGCGCGCGGCACGCTCGACGTGCACGCTGTCATTCGCGAAGGCCGGGCTTCGATGACGGGCCTCTGTCGTGCCGCGTTCCGATGTCTCGCTCCATGCCCGGAGTACCTTCGCTGTGGCCCGAGTATTGGCATGCACTAAAACAGCGTCAATGCGCTTTATTTTCCGGCCGCCATTACATTAGGTTATGCGTGGCGCGCGTCCGCGCGGCCAGTGCCGCGGCGGCAACGATCGGGCGCTTGCCGACGCGGATTTCGTTCGTGATGACGCGATGCGAGCCCGTGGGGGCGGATGATGCTTCGCGCTTGCCGCAGGCAGCGCGCGCCGCAGTCGATATGTCGATGCGTTGCGGTTGGGGACGGATCGCGATGGTCGGTCGCCCGACTTTCCCACCCGGCCATGCCATGCCGGCCGAATCGCGTGTCCCAGCAGCTTGTTCCTCTAACATCCGGGCTGGGAGCGCCTGGATCATCCTCCGGGCGGCCTCGGGAGGGGGAAGTCGCCTGCCGATCGCGGCCCGTCGAGCCGGTCTCGAGGCCGGTACCGATCCTCGCGGGGTAAGCAGTTTCCCGCATTAGACACATTGAAGTCTTGACGAATACAATTTGTATACAGACGATGCATGCAACAGGAGAGCACATGAAGGCGAATCTCGTGGACACCGAACGTGACGATGCGCAGTCGCCGTCGCTGGATCGCAAGGCGGTTCTGGCGCAGACGCTTCGACACCGGATCCTCAGCATGGAGCTCCAGCCCGGGGCGACGCTGGACGAGGTGGCACTCGGCGAGGAGTTCGGGCTGTCCCGTCCGCCGGTGCGCGAATTGATGCGGCAGATGGCGGCCGAGGGCTATATCGAGCTCGAAGCCAATCGCGCCGCGCGCGTCGCGTCGATGAACTACGACTCGTTGCGCAACTATTTCCTGGCCGCGCCGCTGATTTACGTGGCGACGACCAAGCTGGCCGCGATGCATGCGACCCAGGGGGAAATCGACGGGCTGAAGCGTATCCAGGAGCGGTTTCGCGCGGCGGTGGAAAGCGGCGGGGTGGACGAGCGGGTGCTGCAGAACGACGAGTTTCACCTCGCGATCGGCAAGATGGCCCACAACCCGTACCTGCTGCCGAGCCTGTGTCGCCTGCTGATCGATCATGCGCGGCTCGCGAAGACGTTTTATCAACCGCGCGACGAGAAGATGGAAGCGGAGCTCGTCGAAGCGGTTCAGCAGCACGACGCGATCATCGACGCCATCGAGCGCCGCGACGCGCAGGCCGCCGGAGAGATCGTGAGCGCGCACGTCTACCTGGCGCGCAGGAACATGGCGTCGTACGTGGCGCCCGAAGGTGTCGACGTATCGATTGATTTTTAGTACCACGAACCGAGCCGCTGATTCGGTTCCTCATGAAACCCTGTATCGATGAGAGACTGATATGACTGAGTTGCTGTCCAGGAGCGAGTATCAACGTGTCGCTCGCGAGTTGAATCTGCCGCGCAGTGTCGTGATCGACGGCGAGGCCCGCGCGGCGCGGTCGGGTGCCACGTTCGCCACGATCAACCCGGCAACCGGGGGCCGTCTCGCCGACGTGCCGGCGTGCGCGAAGGAAGACGTCGATGTCGCGGTCGCCGCCGCGCGCGCCGCGTTCGACGACGGCCGCTGGTCGAAGCTGCATCCGGCCGCACGCAAGCAGGCGATTCTCCGGCTGGCGGACCTCGTCGAGCAGCATGCGCTCGAGCTTGCGGTGATGGAGAGCCTCGACAGCGGCAAGACGATCTTCGATTGTCAGACGGTCGACATTCCGGAAACGATCAACGTGCTGCGCTGGCATGCGGAAGCGATCGACAAGATCTACGACCAGGTGTCGCCGGCTTCCGACGGTCATATTTCGATGATCGTGCGCGAACCCGTCGGTGTCGTCGGCCTCGTGCTGCCGTGGAATTTCCCGCTGCTGATGCTCGCGTGGAAAATCGGTCCGTCGCTCGCGGCCGGCTGCACACTGGTCGTGAAGCCCGCCGAGGAGACGTCGCTCACGACGATGCGGGTCGCCGAGCTGGCGCTCGCGGCCGGCATTCCGCCCGGCGTATTCAACGTCGTGACCGGCACGGGCCCGGCGGTCGGCGAACCGATCGGCCGCCATCGCGACATCGACATGGTGTCCTTCACCGGGTCCACCGACACCGGCCGGCGCTTCCTGTCGTACTCGGCCGAGAGCAACCTCAAGGAGGTCGTGCTCGAGATGGGCGGGAAAAATCCGTGCGTCGTGATGGCCGATGCGACCGATCTCGATGCCGTCGCGAGTCACATCGTGAACGGCGCGTTCTGGAACATGGGCGAAAACTGCTCGGCGATTTCGCGGCTGATCGTGCATCGTGATATCAAGGCGCCCTTGCTGGAGAAGATCACGAAGCTGGCCGACGAATGGCATGTGGGCGACCCGCTCGATCCGGCCAACCGGATCGGGCCGCTGGTGTCCGCGCAGCATTACGAGAAAGTGCAGTCGTATCTGGGTGGCGACACCACCGTGCTGTACGGCGGGCAGACGAGCGAAGGCCGTTATGTCCATCCGACCATCATCGACGTCGCGAACAACGACGCGAAGCACGCACGCGAGGAAATCTTCGGACCGATCCTGTCCGTCATCACGGTGGACGGCATGCAGGAGGCGATCGACATCGCGAACGATACGGACTACGGCCTTGCGGCGTCGGTATTCGCCGGAAACGGCAAACGCGCGATGCGTGCGGCACGTGCGGTTCGCGCAGGCACGGTGACGGTGAACGCATTCGGCGAAGGCGACATCACGACCCCGTTCGGCGGCTTCAAGCAGTCGGGCTTCGGCGGACGCGACAACTCGCTGCACGCCCATGACCAGTACACGCAGCTCAAGACCCTCTGGGTCGACCTGAACATTAACGAAGCGGACGAGGCATAACGACATGAAAGACTTTGCTTTCCCTGGCATCAACCTGGCAATCAGTACTCCTTTCGATGAGAACGGGAAACCGGATCATGCGCGCCTTGAGCAACTGATCGAGCGCTATCTCGCGGTGGGCATCGAGGGCTTCGTGCTGAGTTCCGGCACCGGCATGCACGTGTATCTGTCGCAGGAGGAATCGAAGGCGCTGGTCGCGTTCGGCGCGAAGGTTATCAACGGGCGCGCGCGCATCATCGCGCAGACGTCCGCGCTGCTCGTCGACGATGTCGTCGAGCGCACGCGTCACGCGGCCGATTGCGGTGCGGGCGGCGTGATGGTGCTGCCGCCGTTCTTCGAGGGGCCGACCGACGATGACGGCGTGTTCGCGTTCTACGCCGCCGTCGCGCGCGCCGGGCTGCCGATCATCGGCTACAACGTGCCGCAGGCGGTCGGGGTCGAGATCACGCCGTCGCTGCTGCACCGGCTGTGCCAGATTCCCGAATTCCTCGCGGTCAAGGACAGTAGCGGCGACCTGGCGAAGCAGGCCGCGCTGGTCCGCACGGGGCTGCCGATGATGAACGGTGCCGATCCGCTCGTGCCGTATGCGATGTATGCCGGCGTCAGCGGCCTGATCTGGGGCGGTGCCAACTTTGCACCGAAGACCTGCCTCGAACTCGTCGCGGCCGCGCAGGAACGTCGCTGGGTCGACGCGCGGGAAATCTGGCGACTGCTGGAGCCCGCGATGTCGCTGATCTGGGAAGGCGACTACGTGCAGTCGGTCTACGCCGCGGCCGAGATGACCGGCTACGGCGCGGGCAATCCGCGTCGCCCGCTGTCGCGCCTGTCCGCCGCGAAGCGCGACGCATTGCAGACCGCCGTCGGCGCGCTGGTCGAGCGCGAACGGCAAGCCGTGTAACGGAGCGGGTGAACCATCATGTTCGTAGCGAGCAAACTCCCGCAGCATCTCGGCAAGTCCGGCTGGGTCGAGATGCTGCCCCCGCGGACGCCGCGCGCGCCGCTCACCGGCACGGTGAACGCCGACATCGCGATCATCGGCGGCGGGTTCGCGGGCCTGTCCGCGGCGCGGCGCCTGTCGCAACTCGATCCGCGCGTCAAGGTCGTCGTGCTGGAGGCCGGCGAAGTCGCCGAAGGTGCGACGGGCCGCAATTCGGGCTTCATCATCGACTTGCCGCACGAAGTATCGTCGGAAGACTATGGCGGCTCGGGCAGCGACGAGCGGCGGCACGACATCCAGGTGCACCGGATGGCGATCGCACTCGCCCGCGATCTGGCGCTCGAGAAGGGCTGGGGCAAGGACATTTTCGACCCGTGCGGGAAGTACAACGTCGCAATGGGGCCGCAGGGCGACAAGCACGTCGCCTCTTATGCGGTCCAGCTCGATAAGGTGAACGAACCATATCGTCTGCTCGATGCAGGAGAGATCGCGACGGTCACCGGCACGACGTCGTTCACGTCGGCGATCTTTACGCCCGGCACCGTGATGATCCAGCCGGCCGCCTACATCCGGGGCCTCGCCGATTCCTTCGGCGACCCGATCAGGCTTTTCGAGAATACGCCCGCGCTGTCGCTCGAGCGGCAGGGCGCATCGTGGCGCATCAAGACCCCGAACGGTGCGGTCAACGCCGGCAAGATCATCTTGGCGAACAACGGGCACGCGCAGAGTTTCGGCCTGTTGCCGGGCGTGCTGCTGCATGTCTACACGTACGCATCGATGACGAAGGCATTCGATCCGTCGCGGCTCGGCGGCGAGCGCGCCTGGGCCGCGACGCCCGCGTTCCCGATGGGGACCACGGTGCGTCGCGTGCGCGGCGACGACGGCGACCGGATCCTGATCCGCTCGCGCTACACGTACAACCCGCGGCTGCAGGTGAGCGAAGGCGCGATCGCACGCGCGGGCCGCGTCCACGACCGCAAGTTCGACGCGCGTTTCCCGATGCTCAGGGGCGTGCCGATGGAGTACCGCTGGGCAGGCGCGATGGCGCTGACGTGGAACGGCGTGCCGGCGTTCGGCGAAATCGAGCCGGGCATCTTCGCGGCGATCGCATGCAATGGCGTCGGCGCGACGAAGGCGACCGCGTCGGGCATCGCGGCCGCCGAGGCGGCGCTGGGAATGGACTCGTGGCTCGTGCAGGTGTTCCGCGGGTTCGCGGCGCCGAAGCGGTTGCCGCCGCAACCGTTTCTGACGATCGGCGCGACGGCCAACCTGAGCGTCAAGGAATGGTCGGCCGGCATCGAATGAAGGACAACCCCCGACACGCCGGCCTATCGGCAGGCCTTCCGGCGGGCATCGGACTGATGGAGAATCAAATGGACTGGATACACACGTTTCCGCACATGCAGGACGACGCGCTTCTGAACATGAAGCGCTCGATCGACGACGGTTTTCGCGCTTTCACCGCCGCGTACGGCGACCCGATCGACGCGGCGTTCCAGCCGCTTCAGCAATTCCTGACGGCGGCCGAGCACTTCATGACGCGCACCCCGTGGCCGATCATCATGCTGCTGGTGCTCGCGGTCGCATGGGTGGCGAGCCGGAACTGGAAGATCGTCGCCGGCTGCTTCGTCACGCTTGCCGCGATCGGCTATCTCGACATGTGGGAGGACACGATGCGAACCGTGTCCATGATTTTCGTCTGCACGTTCCTGTCGATCCTCATCGGCTTGCCGATCGGCATCCTGATGGCGAAGTCGAACCGGATCCGCAAGCTGGTCGACCCGGTGCTCGACGTGATGCAGACCATGCCGAGTTTCGTCTACCTGATTCCGGTCGTGATGCTGCTCGGCATCGGTCGCGTGCCCGGCCTCATCGCGGTCGTGATCTATGCGATCCCGCCGATGATCCGCCTGACCAATCTCGGGATCCGGCTGGTCGACGTGGACATCATCGAAGCCGCCGACGCGTTCGGTTCGTCGGGCTGGCAGCGGCTCGTGAAGGTGCAACTGCCGCTCGCGCTGCCGACCATCATGGCAGGCGTCAACCAGACCATCATGATGGCGCTCGCGATGGTGGTGGTCGCCGCGATGATCGGTGTCCAGGGGCTCGGCCAGCCGGTACTGAAGGCCATCGCCAACCAGTACTTCACGCTCGGTATCTTCAATGGCCTCGCGATCGTCGGCATCGCCGTCATCTTCGACCGCGTCAGCCAGGCCTACGGCAAGCGACTTCAAAAGCACCAGGAGGTGGTCCATGGCTGACATCCAGTCCGGCGGCATCGCGATCCGCAATCTCTACAAGATCTTCGGGCCGAAAGCCGCGTCCCATGTCGATGCCGTCAAGAACGGCTTGTCCAAGGCCGAACTGCTCGCGCAGACCGGCCACGTGCTGGGGCTGAGGAATATCAACCTCGACATTCCCGCCGGTTCCATCCAGGTGATCATGGGCCTGTCCGGCTCGGGCAAGTCGACGCTGATCCGCCACATCAACCGGCTGATCGATCCGACGGCCGGCGAGGTGCTGATCGGCGGCGTCGACGTGTGCCGGATGAAACTGAAGGAGCTGCGCGAATTCCGCCGACGCCAGACGGCGATGGTGTTCCAGAAATTCGCGCTGCTGCCGCATCGAAACGTGCTCGAGAACGTGATCTACGGTCTCGAAGTGTGCGGCGTGGCGCGCGACACGTCGGTCGACACGGCGATGCGATGGCTTGAACGCGTGGGGCTGAAGGGCTTCGAGCAACGCTATCCGAATCAGCTGTCCGGCGGCATGCAGCAGCGCGTGGGCCTCGCTCGCGCGCTGTCGATGGACGCGCCCGTGCTGCTGATGGACGAAGCGTACTCGGCGCTCGACCCGCTGATCCGGATGGACATGCAGACCGTGCTGCTGGATCTGCAGAAGGAAATCCGCAAGACGATCGTCTTCATCACGCACGACCTCGACGAGGCGCTGAGGCTCGGCGACCAGATCGCGATCCTGCGCGACGGCAACATCGTCCAGCAGGGCACGAAGCAGGACATCGTGCTGCGCCCGGCCGACGAGTACGTGACCAACTTCGTCAGGCAGGTGAATCGCGGGCGCGTGGTCTGCGTCGAGGACGTGATGGCGCCGCTGCGCACGGGCGCGTCGGTGGTCGGGGCGCACGTCGCGGCCGGAACGACGCTCGAAAGCGCGTTGTCGATGCTCACGCGCGATCCGGGCATCGATCGCCTGACGGTCGTCGGCGAAGGCAACCATCCGCTCGGCACGGTCGACCTGCGCCAGCTCGCCTGCGCGCTGGCGACGCCGGAGGACGCGACCGACCTGCCGCACGTGCAGCCGGACGCGCGTGCGCGCGTGGAGGCCTCCGTCGCGGCGGTCCGCGGGTGAGCGCACCCGTGACGCTCGCGCAAGACCACTGACCCACATCTCGCCATCAGGCCGGCGATTCGAACGATCGCATGTGCCCGCAGTAATGCGCTCGACCGTGTCCGGTTCGGACCGAACACGGAAGGGCGTACAGACCAACGCATACCGGGGAAGGTCCGGCAACTTTGAGGAAACGGCAATGAAACTGACATCTCTTCGCGCACTCGCCGCAGTTGGCGTTTTGTTCGGCGGCTCGCACGCCTACGCTGCCGGTTGCGGAAACGTGACGATCGCCAACATGAACTGGCAAAGTGCCGAGCTGGAAGCGGCCGTCGACAAGGCGATCCTCGGCGAAGGCTACGGCTGCCAGGTCAACACCGTGATCGGCGATACCGTGCCGACGATTACGTCGATGGTCGACAAGGGCAAGCCGGACATCGTGTCGGAAGGGGCCATTGCATTGCTGCCGGCGATCGTGCAGCGCGGGATCGACGAGAAGAAAATCGTGATGGGCGCGAAGACCATTCAGGAAGGCGCAGTCTACGGCTGGTATATCCCGAAGTACGTCGCGGATGCGCATCCCGACATCAAGACGATTCCGGATGCGCTGAAGCACCCCGAACTGTTCGCCGACCCGGAGAATCCCGGCAAGGGCGCGATCTACAACGGCCCGCAAGGCTGGGGGATCACGACCAATACGACGCAACTATATAAGGCGTACAAGGCGCAGCAGGCCGGGTTCCGGCTGATCGATACGGGGTCGGCGGCGGGGCTCGACGGATCGATTGCGAAGGCCTACGAGCGCAAGAAGCCCTGGCTCGGCGTCTACTGGGCACCGACGTCCCTGCTCGGCAAGTATCAGATGGTGAAGCTCGACGCCGGCGTGCCGGTCGATCAGGCGGAATGGAAGCGCTGCACGACGGTCGCGAACTGCCCCGATCCGAAGCCGACGGGCTGGCCGGTCGGTGAGTTGTATACGCTGGTGTCCAAGTCGTTCGCGGACAAGGCCAATCCGGACGTGATGAAGTATCTGAACACGCGCAGCTTCAAGACCGCGGACCTGCAACAGGTGATGCTCTGGATGACGACCAACCAGGCCACCGGCGACGACGGCGCGAAGCGCTTCCTGAAGGAAAAGCAGGACGTGTGGACGAAGTGGGTGACGCCGGCTGCGGCCGAGAAAATCAAGGCGTCGCTGTAAGGCGAAACCGAAGCTCGGGATCGTCACGCCTGCCAAGCGGTTCAAACACCGACGGGCGCGCGGCACGGATTGCCGCCCGCTCGTCGGTGACTGTATACGAAGCTGGTCACTCATACTCAACCAACAGGTTCACGGTGAAGCGGGCATGGACGGTGCAAAAGGTTATCGGCGACTCATTCCTTCGTTGACGGCGCTGGTGGAGTTCGAGGCCGTCGCCCGGCTGCGCAGCTTCACGCAGGCCGCCGCCGAACTGGGTGTCACGCAGGCTGCGGTCAGCCGGCAGATCCGTCTGCTGGAGGAATTGCTCGGCGTGCGCCTGCTGGACCGCCTGCATCGCGCGACGACGCTGACGGCCGAAGGCGCGGCGCTTTACGCGGTCGTGGCCGAGGCGATGGGCAAGATCGCCGGCGTGTTCGACCGGCTGTCGACCGGCATCGAAGACGAGGAGCTCGTGCTCGCCACGACCGCGGCGTTCTCGCATTTCCGGCTGATGCCGAGTCTCGCGCGGCTCAAGGAACTGCACCCGAACCTGCGTATCCGTCTCACGACGACGATGTTTACCGCCGATCTGCGCCACACCGAAGTCGATGCGGTGGTTCGCTGGGGCGACGGCAAGTGGCGCGACGGCACCGCGCATCTGCTGTTCGACGAGCAGGTGTTTCCAGTCTGTTCGCCCGCTTGGCGAGACCGGTACGGTACGCCGGATTCGCTGGACGAGCTCGCGAACATGACCTTCATCGAGGAAGACTCGACGTCTGAAGGCTGGCTGAGCTGGGACAAGTGGTTCCGGGCCGTCGGCGCGCGTCCGGCCAAGCTCAGGTACGGCGTGCGCACGTGCCTGTATCCGGACGCGGTTCAGGCGGCGTTGCTCGGGCAAGGTGTCGCGCTCGGCTGGAGCCGGCTGCTCCACGAGCATCTGGCGTCGGGTGATCTGGTGCGCCTGATGGACGTGTCGCTGCCGTTGAGCGACGCGTATTACGTGGTGGTGCCGCACGGGCGCTCGGTCACGCCGTCGATTCAGAAGCTGATCGACCTGTTGAAGGACGACGCCGGTGTCGCATGATGTGCGCGGGCGGAAGGAATCCGCGTGCGTTCCTGCGCGGTTCAATTAATTAATCATCCTCATCACTGACCCGGTTTCGCCGCCTGGGCGAACTGCCTTGTCCCGCGTCCCGCGAACTTCGAGCGAACTTGCCCGATGGCGCGGGATTTTTTTTGCGCGCAAGCCGCACCGAAGTCGCCCTGAAAGACCGGGTCCAGCCCTCACCGCCGACCCATAATCCAATGTAATGAAGCGGGGAAAATAAAGCGCATTGACGCGTTTTTCCGGCAATCCAATACTGCGGCTAACGCGGGACCGATCCAGGTCCCGCTTCCCCATCAACGTTGGAGAAGACGATGTCAGACGTTCAATTGAAGCCCCTTGGCGAACTCGTGCGCAGCCGTGAGCCCGGCTGCGGAATGCCTGGGGAAGTGTTCAGCCGGCCCGATGTATTCGAGACGGACGTCGACATCTTCTTCCACAAGCACTGGATCGTGGTCGGCGTGACCGCCGACGTTCCGGAGCCGGGTGACGTGTCGGTCGTCGACATCGGCAACGCGTCGGTCATGATCGTGCGCGACGACGACGAAGCCATCCGCGCATATCGCAACGTGTGCCGCCACCGCGGCGCGCGTCTGAAGGAAGAAGGGAAGTCGACGGTCGGCATGCTCGTGTGTCCGTACCACCAGTGGACCTACGACCTCGACGGCAGCCTGCGTCACACCAAGCACATGGGGAAGGACTTCGACAGCACCTGCCGCAATCTCCTGCCCGTGCATGTGAAGGTGGTCGGCACGCACGTGCTCGTGTGTTTTGCCGACGAGCCGCCGGCCGACATTGCACACCTCGAGGGGACGATGGGGCCGCGCTTCGCGCCATACGAGCTGCAGAACACGAAGATCGCGTTCGAGTCGGAGATCGTCGAGGACGGCAACTGGAAGCTCGTGATGGAGAACAACCGCGAGTGCTACCACTGCGAGGCCGGGCACCCGGAGCTGACGCAGTCGTTCCTGCCCGAGTCGACTGGTTCGAGTGCGGACGACATGGACGAGGCGTCGCTGAAGGCCCAGCAAGCCTACGAGAAGCTCAATGCCGACACGCAGCGCAACTGGGAAAACGAAGGGTGGCTGTGCAAGGCGGTCGAAGCGCTGTCCGGCGACGTCGCGACGCATTTCCGCACCGAGCGGCTGCTGATCGCCGGTCACGGCGAGTCGCAGACGATGGACACCAAGGTGGCCTCGCAGAAGCTGCTGGGCAAGCTCACGCGCCGCGACCTCGGCGACACGCACATGTGGACGCACAACTCGTGGACGCACGTGATGAGCGACCACGCGATGATCAGCTACATCATCCCGCTCACGCCGGAAAAGACGCTGGTCCGCACGAAGTGGCTCGTGCATGCGGACGCGGTGGAGGGCGTGGACTACGACCTGACGAAGCTGACCGAGGTCTGGGTCGCGACGAATGCGCAGGACGCGAGCCTGGTGGCGATCAACCATCGCGGCGCGAAAGACCCGGGCTACATTCCGGGCCCGTACTCGCCGTCCACCGAAAACTACGTCGACCAGTTCGTCGACTGGTATGCGGGGCGCCTCGACGCACACGGGATCTGATGTGCGGCGCGTCGCGCGAACGCGCGTGGCCGGAGCCCGTGCACGACTGTCCTTACGTGCACTGCTCCGCCGGCACGGACGCGGCGGCGCGCGGCGCCCGCTTGCGCGTCGCGAGCCAGCACAGCACCGAGCCGCCGCACACGCAGAACGCGCCGCTCCAGAAGCCGGACGACAGCGACGCATCCAGCAGCAGCGCGGCGAGGCCGGCCGAGATGACCGGAATGAAGTACGACACGCCGGCGAGGAGCGCGACGTTGCCGCGCATGATGCCGATATTCCACGCCGAATAGCCGAAACCCATCGCCGCCGATGCGAGCACGAAGCTGGCGAGCGCATTGAAGCCGAACACGATCGTGTGCTCACCGTCGAGCAGGTATTTGATCCACAGCGACAGCGCGACGAGGATGAAGAACAGCGTGATGCCGTTCTTGCCATTCGCAATCCTGATCGTCACGGTGCAATAGGCGGCCCAGATCAGCGAGCCGGCGAAGGCAAGCCCGTAGCTGAGCGGGTTGTCGACGACATTGGCCACCATGCCGGCCGTATCGAAGCCGTGCTCGCCGCCGAGCACCCAGCCGACGCCGGCCATCGCGAGGATCACGCCCGGCACGATCAGCAGGTTCGCGCGCTGGCGGAGAAAGAGGATCGCGAACACCATCGTGAAGGTCGGCCACAGATAATTGACCATGCCGACCTCGATCGCCTGGCGCGCCGTGTGCGCGTTGCCGATCGACAGCGACAGGCACCATTCGTACGCGACGAACAGCACGCTGCCCCACAGCAGGTAGCGGCGCGGGAAATCGCCGAGCCGCGGCAGCCCGGTCGTCACGAGCAGCAGTGCCGCCGCCCCCGTGTAGATCATTGCGGCGCCGCCGGTTGCGCCGAAGCTGTCGCTGACACCGCGAATCAGCCCTACCACCGAACTCCATAAAACGATTGCGACGAATCCGATCAGCGTCGCCCTGTTCCTGCTGTTCATGCCTGTTTCCTGCCAATACCGGGTGAATACGTTGTGCCGGGCCGATTGCCCGGCAGATGTGACAAACCGGCCGCGATCGCTCGTGGCGACCGCGGCCGGCTACGGGTGCTGCGTGTCGATGAGATTATGCGCTGCGGGCCGGTACGTCGATCCAGATGGTTTTGATCTCGGTGTACTGGTCGTGCGCCCAGATCGACTTGTCGCGGCCGCCGAAGCCGGAAGCCTTGTAGCCGCCGAACGGGGTCGTGATGTCGCCTTCGCCGAAGCAGTTCACCGTCACCACGCCGGCCTGGATCGAGCGCGACAGGTGAATCGCGTCGTTCAGGTTGCTGGTATAGACTGATGCCGCGAGCCCGTAGACCGAATCGTTCGCGAGCGCGATCGCCTCGTCGGTGTCCGTGAAGGTCGTGACGGCCAGCACGGGCCCGAACACTTCCTCCTGGAACAGCGTGTGGTCGCGGCTCACGCCGTCCACCACGGTCGGCTCGACGAAGATGCCTTGCTCGGTCGAACCGCCGAACACCACGTCGAGCTTGTCCGCACCGGCCTGGTCGAGGTACGTGCGGACCTTGTCGAAGTGCGCCTTGCTGATCAGCGAACCGACGCGGTGCTCGGGATCGAGCGGGTCGCCCATCTTCCATTCGCGCATCTGCACGCCGATGCGCTCGAGCAGCGCCGACTTGATGTCGGCATGCACGATCAGGCGCGACGACGCCGAGCAGTTCTCGCCCATGTTCCAGAACGCGCCGTTCACGACATGCTGCGCGACCGCGTCGAGATCCGCGACGTCGCGCATCACGACGGCCGGGTTCTTGCCGCCGCATTCGAGCACGATCCGCTTCAGGTTCGATTCCGCCGCGTAGTGCAGGAAGCGCCGGCCGGTCGCGGTCGAGCCGGTGAAGCTGACCATCGCGACGTCCGGGTGGCGGCCCAGCGGCTCGCCGACTTCCTTGCCGCCGCCCGGCACCACGTTGAACACGCCGGCCGGCACGCCGGCCTCGTGCGCGAGTTCGGCCACGCGCAGCGCGGTCAGCGTGGTTTCCGTCGCCGGCTTCACGACGATCGAGCAGCCTGCCGCCAGCGACGGGCCGATCTTCCACGCCAGCATCAGCAGCGGGAAGTTCCACGGCAGCACCAGGCCGACCACGCCGATCGGCTCGCGCACCACCAGCGCGAGCGCGTTCGAGCCGACCGGCGCGGTGTTGTCGTAGATCTTGTCGATCAGCTCGGCGTGCCAGCGGATCGTATGGATCGTCTCCGGCACGTCGATGTTCTGGCATTCGCGGATCGGCTTGCCGCTGTCGAGGCTTTCCATCGTCGCGAGTTCGTGCGCGTGCTGTTCGAGCAGGTCCGCGAACTTCAGCAGGATGGACTTGCGCTGCGACGGCGGCAGCTGCCGCCAGCGGCCGTCGGCGAACGCCGCCTTCGCGCGTGCGACTGCATCGTCCACGTCGCTGGCGTCGCACGCGGCGACATGCGCGAGCACCTGATCGGTGGCCGGGTTGACCGTCGCGAACGTCTTGCCGGCGTTGGCGGGGCGAAATGCCCCGTCGACGAAGGCCTGCGTCGGCAGTTTCAGTTCGGCCGCGAGGGCCGCGTATTGCGATGCGCTGAGCATTTCCGCCATCAGGCCTGGCCTCCGACGACCGCCGCGATCTCGCGCTTCACGTCGGCGACGATCTGCTTGAGGGTCGCCTTGTTCGCTTCGTCGAGCGGCTGGAGCGGGGCGCGCACGCCGCCGCTGCGCAGGCCGACGAGTTCGCTGCCGTACTTGATCGACTGCACGAACTTGCCCGCGTCCTCGAGGAAATCCATCAGCGGCATCATCGCCGACATGATGCGGCGGCCTTTGCGGAAGTCGTTCTCGACCACGCAGGCCTGGTGCAGCGCGACGTGTTCCGCCGGCAGGAAGTTCGAGCCCGCGCAGACCCAGCTGCTCGCGCCCCACGCGAAGAATTCGAGCGCCTGGTCGTCCCAGCCGCACGACACGCTGATGTTCGGGAATTCGCGCGCGAGCATGTGCAGCTGGCCGGTGCTGCCGGAGCTTTCCTTGATCGCGACGAAGTTCTTCGATGCGGCGGTGACGGTGCGGAAGAACGCGCGGCCCATCGACACGCCCATGCGCGCCGGGTAGTTGTAGAGCATCACCGGCAGGTCGGCGGCGCGGTCCACCGCGATCGCGTGCGCGGCGTTTTCCTGCTCGGTCGGCAGCGCATACGGCGGCGAGCCGACCAGGATCGCATCGGCCTTGATCTCTTTCGCCGACTTCGCGTATTCGACCGAATCCTCGGTGCGGATCGCGCCGGTGCCGATCACGAGCGGCACGCGCGTGCCGATCACCTGCTTCGCGTACGCGCCGAGCTCGATGCGCTCCTGCATCGTGTGGGCGTAGTACTCGCCGGTCGAGCCGCCGATGATGATGCCGTGCACGCCGGCGCCGATCAGGTATTCGAGGACCTCGGCGAACGCCGCCTTGTCGATGCCGCCTTCGGCGGTCAGGGGCGTGATGGCCGGCGTGTAGATGCCGTTGAAGTTCATGATGTGCTCCCGCTGGAATGAAAGTAAGCGTTGCGTGGGAAATGCCGACGCCGCGACGGTCGCGGCGTGCGTGAAATACGGGTCAATGACTGAGCGAAGCGGCCTCCTGCAGCGACAGCGATGCCGTTTCGGGCGCGAGCGCGACCGAGGCCAGCAGGCCGACGAACGACACGGCCGCCGCCGCGTACATCGTGTTGCCGATGCCGATGTTCTGCAGCGCGATCGGGACGAGCCAGGTGCCGACCGCCGCGCCGATGCGCGACAGCGACGCGCCCATGCCGACCGCGAACGCGCGGATGTCGGTCGGGAAGATTTCGTTCGGATAGACGAGCTGCAGCACCTGCGCGCCGCCGATCAGCAACGCGTATGCGCCGAACAGCACCAGGATCAGCAGGGCCGAGCCGTTCGAGCACGCGCCGAGCGCCAGCAGCGCGAGCGCCGACCACAGGAAGCTGTGGATCACCAGCGCGCGGCGGCCGAGCGTGTTGATCACGCGCGTGGCGAGCGCGCAGCCGACCACGAACAGCAGCGTGATGGCGACCGAGCCGTACGCTTCCCAATCGCCTTCGAGGTGCAGCGCCTGTAGCACGCGCGGCGCGAACGAGTAGACCGCGAACACCGGGATCACCGAGCAGGTCCAGAACAGCACCACGAACAGCATGCGCTTGCCGTAGCCCGAGTGCAGCAGCGCGCCGAGCGAGATCTTCCGGTCGACCGGCTCTTCCGGCAGGTTGCGGATCGAGAACGACGGCCCGTACACCTTGCGGATCACCGCGTCGGCTTCCGCCTTGCGGCCCTTGTTGAGCAGCCAGCGCGGCGATTCCGGCGTGCCGATGCGCACCAGGAACAACGCGACGCCGATCACGGCCGGGCTCGCGAGCACCCAGCGCCACGCGTCGGGGCCGGCCTGCGCGAGCAGGATGTTGCCGACGATGTACGCGAGCGCCGCGCCGAAGAACCAGATGATGGTCAGCATCGCGAGGCGCGGGCCGCGGTACTTGCGCGGCATGAATTCGGTCAGCAGCGAGCCGGCCACCGGGTACTCGATGCCGACGCCGATGCCGGTGATGAAGCGCAGGACGAACAGCGCCTCGCCCGATTGCACCCACAGCTGCGCGATCGAGCAGACGATGAACAGCACGGGGCCGAAGAAGTAGGGCCGGCGGCGGCCCATCAGGTCGGTCAGCCAGCCGCCGAGGAAGCCGCCGACGAAGATGCCGAGCAGCGCCGACGCCGCGATCATGCCTTCCCAGAAGCTGGTCAGGTGCAGCGCGGCCGAGAATTGCACCATGGCCACGCCGATGATGCTGAGCACGTAGCCGTCCATGAGCCAGCCGCCGCCCGAGCGTATCGTGAGCAGCTGGTGAAATCCGTTGAGCGGTACGTCTTCGATGGATACCGTCGTTTTTGCCATTGGCGGTCGTCTCCTTCCTTCCTGATGAATGGGGCGATCTCCGTGGGGCGCGCGGAGTCCGCGCGGCGCCCGATCGCTGAATCGTGGATTCGGTGGGTGGTCGTTCGGTGCGGCCGGTTCAGCTCTCCAGGCCCGCCTTGCGCTGGCCCCACCAGAGCGTCGCGTTGACGCCGGCCGACAGGAACGGCTCCGGCGGGTTGCGGTTCGGGCCGGACGTCGCGAGCAGGAAGTCGGTCAGCGCGTCGCGCTTGCCGGCCAGCCAGTCGGCGAGCAGCGTGCCCGTCACCGTGCCGCGCGTGATGCCGAGGCCGTTGCAGCAGAGCGCGCCATAGACATTCGGCGCGAGTTGACCGAAGAAGCCCTTGTGGTTCTGCGACAGCGCCAGCGAGCCGCTCCACGTGTAATCGAACTCGACCTCCGGCAGCATCGGGAAGCGGCGCTCGAACGAGAGCCGGTGGCGCGCGAGCGCGCGCTCGCGATGGCGGTCGTTCGGGCGGCCGTTCGGATTGAAGCTGAAGCTGTTGCGGATCAGGATGCGGTTGTCGTGGGTGCGGCGCACCGTGCTGCCGAACGGATCGGCCGGAATCACGCCCCAGAACGGCTGGCCGCCCAGCCGCGCCTGTTCGGCGCCGGTCAGCGGCCGCGTGAGGCTCGCGTACAGGAACACCGGCAGCATCGTGCCGGTGAGGAAGCCGAAGCGCATGCCGAACGCGTTGTTCGAGAGCACCAGCTTGTCGACGACGATGCGGCCGCCGGCATGCCCGAGCACGATCTTCTCGCCGTATTCGACGTCGGTGATCGGCGTGTGCTCGTGCAGCGTGACGTTCGGCGGCAGGCTGTCGGCCAGGCCCTTCACCAGCGCCGACGGCTGCAGCAGCATCGTGCCGGGCGTGAACAGCCCCTTCCGGTAGAAGCCGGTGCCGATATGCGCGGGCAGATCCTTGCCTTCGATCACTTCGTACGGCTGGCCGAGCTTGTCGAGACCGCGCCGGTACGCGTCGAGCACCGCGACGCCGCGCGGCTCGACCGCCGCCTGGTACTTGCCGGACGCGCGCAGATGGCAATCGATCCCGTGTTCGTCGACCAGCGCGCGCAGGATCGACTGGCCGAGCAGGTTCAGTTGCAGGGTCGTCTTCGCGGTATCGATGTCGCCGATGTAGTCGTCCGCGCCGATGTCGTGTGGCAGGTCGATCGCGAAGCCCGCGTTGCGCCCCGACGTGCCGAAGCCGACTTCCTGCGCGTCGACCAGCACGACTTCGTCGTCCGGGAAGTTCAGCGCGAGCTGGCGCGCCGCGGCGAGCCCGGTGAAGCCGGCGCCGATCACGCCCCAGCGCGCCTTCGTGGTGCCCGTGTGACACGGCCGCGGCACGCGCGGCGGGCTGGTGTGGTACCAGCCGCACGCGTGGTCGTCGGCAGGCAGCGCGCCGACCCTGACCTTGCGCGCATCGCGTTGAGGCTGCGCAGCCTCTTCTACCGTCGGCGAAGTAACCCTAAGCATTCCTGAATCCAGCGTCTCGTTGAGTGAAATGACACGCGCGTGCGGATGCGCCCATGTCCTTGTTGGTGATGTCGGCCCTGGCGGTTCGCGTGGTCGGGGCGGTCGCGTCGGGCTATCGGCGTGGTGTCCCGAGGCGCGAAACGCCTGACCGGAAAGAAAATTCTGTCGTGCGGCTAATAAACTATACTTAGTAGACAAACTATAGTCTAACAATCGTATTGCGGGAATCGAGGGTTAACCCTCGGCTCGTGGGGTAGTTCGACTGGCGATGGTGAGGGCGGAGACGGCCGAAACGGCCGAAACGGCCGAAACGGTGGAAACGGTGGAAACGGTGGAAACGGTGGAAACGGTGGAAACGGTGGAAACGGCGGAAACGGCGGAAACGGCGGAAACGGCGGAAACGGCGGAAACGGCGGAAACGGCGGAAACGGCGGAAACGGCGGAAGCGGCGGAAGCGGCGGAAGCGGCGGAAGCGGCGGTGCGAAGGGGCGCATGCCGTCGTGGCAGGTTTTCGTGACGGGAAAGGAGGGGGCGGCGGCGTCTGTATCGGCGCATGTCGTCGGGACAGGGGACGGCGCTAGCCATGGCCCGGGACGGGGCCTTATAGTACGCGCTTCAAAGTGACGAGGGCGTTATGAAAGGAACGGGTGGGGAGTCGGCACCGGCGGATGTGGCACAAACGGTCGATCGCAAGTCGGCCCTGGGCGAGGCATTGCGACGCCGGATCGTGAACATGGAGCTGGCGCCGGGCGCACTGATCGACGAAGCGGCGCTGGCCGACGAGTTCGGCATGTCGCGGCCGCCGATTCGCGAGCTGATCCGGCAGATGGCCGCGGAAGGCTATATCGAGCTCGAGACGAATCGGGCGCCGCGCGTCACGTCGATGAATTTCCAGTCGCTGCGCAGCTTCTTCATCGCCGCGCCGGTGATCTATATCGCGACGACCCAGCTGGCGGCGCTGAACGCGACACCCGACGACATCGCGCGGCTGCGGACGATCCAGGCGCATTTTCGGGCCGCGATCGAAAGCGGCAACGTCGCGAACCGTGTGTTCTACAACGACGAATTCCACCTCGAAATCGGCCGGATCGCGCAGAACGATTACCTGATGCCGAGCCTGCGCCGCCTGCTGATCGATCACGCGCGGCTCGGGAAGATGTTCTACCGCTATCCGGCCACGGACACGATGCAGCACACGCTCGAAAGCGCCGTCGTCCAGCATGACCAGATCATCGATGCGCTCGCGAGGCAGGACGCAGATGAGGCGGGGCAGCTGGTCCGCGATCACTTCGAATTGTCGCGCCGACGGATGACCGAGTACGCGGCGCCGCAGGGCATGGCAGTCTCCGTGAACCTCGGCGATCCGGTGCTGACGCAGGACAAGCGATAGCGGAGGGCGGCCGGCGCGCCATGGTCATGGATGCAGCAAGCAATCCAGGCCGGGTCGTCGGCCCGGGACTGTAGTCGTCCACCATCCGCCGCCGGTTTTTTCCGTCGCCCGCTGGTTTCATCGAGTACGGGGCGCCATCCCATAACCCGCTCCCTTCGCCGGCTCCCATGGCCGGCTTCCTTCGGCGACTCCCGTGATCGGCGCCGCGTCGCCGGCCTTGCCACCCCGTTCACGGCGCCGTGGCGCGCCGTCGCTTCGACCCCATCACTGTATACATCCGGCCGGCACGCCGATTGCGCGTTGTCGTGCGCCGAAACCCGCATCCGGGAAACCCCGCCCCGACGCCCGCTTCCGACATTGCCTCGCGCATCGCGTGGCCGGTTTTGTCACCATGTGGGCCGGATATGACAATGGAAATCCGCCGGTGCGGCATTACGATGGGTCACGACGTCGCCTGGCGCTGGCCGGTTTTGCCGCAGCCGCCCGGGTCGCGCGCCTCATTCACCGCCTGATTGGAACATCGACCATGAGCTATAACGCCCCTGTCAAGGACATGCTGTTCGTGCTGAAGGAACTCGCGGGCATCGACACCGTTGCGCAGTTGCCGGGCTTCGAGGAAGCCGGCTACGACACGGCGCAGGCCGTGCTCGACGAATCCGCGAAATTCTGCGGTGAAGTGCTGGCGCCGCTGAACGTCGAGGGCGACCGCAACCCGAGCAGCTGGAAGGACGGTGTCGTGACGGCAACGCCCGGCTTCGGCGCCGCGTTCCGCCAGTTCGTCGAAGGCGGCTGGCAGGGCCTGCAGCATCCGGCCGAGTACGACGGCCAGGGGCTGCCGAAGCTGATCGCGACGCCGTGCATCGAGATGCTGAACGCATCGAACCTGTCGTTCGCGTTGTGTCCGCTGCTCACCGACGGCGCGATCGAGGCGCTGCTGACGGCCGGCACCGACGAACAGAAGCAACGCTACGTGCCGAAGCTGATCTCGGGCGAATGGACGGGCACGATGAACCTGACCGAGCCGCAGGCCGGTTCGGACCTGGCGCTGGTACGCTCGCGCGCCGAGCCGCAGGGCGACGGCACGTACAAGGTATTCGGCACGAAGATCTTCATCACGTGGGGCGAGCACGACATGGCGGACAACATCGTCCACCTGGTGCTCGCGCGCACGCCGAACGCGCCGGAAGGCGTGAAGGGCATCTCGCTGTTCATCGTGCCGAAGTTCATGGTCAACGAGGACGGCTCGCTCGGTGCGCGCAACGACGTGCACTGCGTGTCGATCGAGCACAAGCTCGGGATCAAGGCGAGCCCGACCGCGGTGCTGCAGTACGGCGACCACGGCGGTGCGATCGGCTACCTGGTCGGCGAGGAGAATCGCGGCCTCGAATACATGTTCATCATGATGAACGCGGCGCGCTTCGGCGTCGGGATGCAGGGGATCGGCGTGGCCGACCGTGCGTACCAGAAGGCCGCGGAATTCGCGAAGGAGCGCGTGCAGAGCCGCCCGGTGGACGGTTCGGCCAAGCAGTCGGTGACGATCATCCATCATCCGGACGTGCGCCGCATGCTCGGCACGATGCGCGCGCTCACCGAAGGCGCTCGCTCGCTGGCCTACGTAGCAGCCGCGCACAGCGACATTGCCCACCGTCATTCGGACGAGGCGACGCGTGCACGTCATCAGGCAATCTACGAATATCTGGTGCCGGTCGTGAAGGGCTGGAGCACGGAGATGGTGAACGACGTGGCGAGCCTGGGCGTGCAGGTGCACGGCGGGATGGGCTTCATCGAGGAAACCGGGGCGGCGCAGTACTACCGCGATGCGCGGATCCTGGCGATCTACGAAGGCACGACCGCGATCCAGGCGAACGACCTCGTCGGCCGCAAGACGCTGCGCGATGGCGGCGCGGTGGCCAAGGCGCTGATCGCGGAGATCGACGACACCGTCGCGGCGCTCGGCAAGCTGGAGGGCGCCGCGGCCGCGTCGATGAAGACGCAGCTGGAGAAGGGCGCGCGCGCGCTGTCGTCGGCGGTGGACTACGTGCTCGCGAACGCGAAGCAGGATCCGAATGCGGTGTTCGCGGGCAGTGTGCCGTACCTGAAGCTGGCCGGCGTGGTGCTGTGCGGATGGCAGATGGCGCGCGCGTTGCTGGCGGCGCATGCGAACCGCGCGAACGACACGGCGTTCTACGATGCGAAGATCGCGATCGCACAATGCTATGCGGAACACGTCCTCGTGCAGGCCGGCGCGTTCGAAGCGTCGATCGTCGGCGCGAAGGGCAACGAGAGCGTGCTCGCGTTGACGGAAGACCAGTTCTGACCTGACGGTCGGGGCGCAGGAGGAGACAGGATTTTGACCACACAGGACTTGCTCGCGCAGTACGGCCCGCGCGAATCGATGGAATACGACGTCGTGATCGTCGGCGGCGGCCCCGCCGGGCTGTCGGCGGCGATCCG
>NZ_QTPW01000019.1:0-138179 GCF_003857965.1 Burkholderia sp. Bp9031 | reverse complement strand
CACCCGAAGTGCCGCCACCCGAAGTACCGCCACCAGAAGTGCCACCACCAGAAGTACCGCCACCAGAAGTACCACCGCCCGAAGTGCCGCCACCTGAAGTCCCACCACCCGAAGTCCCACCACCATTACCCCCGTTGCCGGATGCGTTGCCGCCACGGCCCGTGCCACTCGTGCCGCCGGATGTCGCTCCTGTGGTTCCGCCGACACCTGCGGGCCCGACGGCGCCGCTTCCGCCATTTCCGTTGCTACCCGGGCTCCCGCCGCCGGTGGTACTGCCGGCACCGCTACCTTCCGCGCCACGGCCGGCATAGACGTGTACCGCGCATGCAGCCGGATTGGCGGCGCAGGACGCCGCGTTCTCGGCCAGCATCATGACGGTGTCCGCGCTGGCAATCGGATCGGGCGCGGTGTCGGACATCGAGTCCTGCGCCACGGCATACGAGCAGCAGCACGCAAACGCGGCTGCGGCCAGCAGGGTCGTGTGATAGCACCGCCCCACAGCGCGGGATAGCTGTTTCGTTCTACTCATCATCGATCTCCCCGATGCGCGCGATGCCTCGTCACGCGCGACCATCAACGTGTGATGCAGGGGACCATCAACGATGCGTTGTCGTTTCGGCGGCCGATGCGTGTCGGGCCGGCGCCGGAGGCCAGCCGCGAACACGGATCGGCACGCGGGCCCGCCGTGCGAATCCCTAACTGCGAGATCCGTGCCATCGGCCCGCTATGCCCGTGGCGCAAGGCGTGCACGTATCGCACGACAGCGCGTGAAACACCGTTGTGAGTATTTTGTTTCTGAAATGAAACGTCTGACGAAGTTAGCGCGCCGTTGTATCGGCAGCGCGCGGCCAGCGATGGCACAGGATCGACGCGATCCAGCCGACCAGAAACAGCGCGACGATGCCATAGCCGATCGCGCCGAAGTGGCCGCCGAGCGTATCGAGCGCATCGCGTACGGGGCCCGTCAGCGACAGTTTGTCGGCGAGCAGGCCGGCAGCCTCGACCCCGCCGACGGCCAGTGCGACGACCGCGGACAGCAGCGTGATGCTCGCGTTATAGAGCAGCTTGCGCTGCGGGTCGTCCATCGCCCAACCGTACGCGTGAATCATCAGCACATTGTCGGTCGAGTCGATCAGTGTCATGCCGGCCGCGAACAGCGCGGGAAACAGCATGACCGTATAGAGCGGCAGCGCGTGGCTCGCCTGCGCGGCCGCGATCGCGAGCAGGGCGATTTCTGTTGCAGTATCGAAACCCAGGCCGAACAGCACGCCGACCGGATACATGTGCCAGCTTTTCGACACGAACCGGAACAGCGGGCGCAGCAGCCGCGACACGAGGCCGCCTGCGCGATGCGTGTGCGCAGTGCCGTGCGCATGGTCCGGTGCGCCGCGATAGCGCCGCCACACGTCGCGCAGGATCACCAGGTTCATGCATGCGAGCACGAGCAGGAAGGTTGCGGACACCGCCGTGCCGATCGTGCCGCCGATCTCGCGGAATGCGTCGAAGCGGTCGCGCAGCGCGAACGCGGTCAGCGCGATGCCGAGCGTCGCGGCGATGACGATCGTCGAGTGGCCGAGCGAGAAGAACAGGCCGACGGTCACCGGACGCTGGCCGTCCTGCATCAGCTTGCGCGTCGCGACGTCGATCGCGGCGATGTGATCGGCGTCGACCGCATGACGCAGCCCGAGCCCGTACGCGAGCGCCGCGGTGCCAAGCAGCAGCGGATGGTCGCGCAGCACCGCGAGCGCCCACAGCCAGACGGCGACGTTTGCGGCGATCAGTCCGGCATACAGCATCAGCAGGCGGCGCAGGGCAGGGGGGCGTGGCATCGGGAGGGTTCCGTCGGACGAATCGCGATGCATTGTGGCATGCGAAAAAAATGCCCGCCGTACCGATCGAAAACGCCGTCGGCTGCCCGCATCGCTGCATTCGACGGATCAAAAAAAGGCCCGTCCGGAACCGGACGGGCCTGCGGCTTGCCGCCGGGCGCACGCGCCCCGCGCTTACTTCACTTTCGCATTGATCACGGCTTCCGACACGTTCGCCGGCGTTTCCGCGTACTGCTTGAACTCCATCGTGTACGTCGCACGGCCTTGCGTTGCCGAGCGCAGCGACGTCGAATAGCCGAACATCTCGGCAAGCGGCACTTCGGCGCGCACGAGCTTGCCGCCGCCGCCCGCGATGTCCTCCATCCCTTGCACGATGCCGCGCCGGCTCGACAGGTCGCCCATCACGTTGCCCATGAACTCCTCGGGCGTCTCGACCTCGACGGCCATCATCGGCTCGAGCAGCACGGGCTTCGCACGGCGCATCGCTTCCTTGAACGCCATCGAGCCGGCCATCCGGAACGCGTTTTCGTTCGAGTCGACGTCGTGGTACGAGCCGAACGTCAGGTGCACCTTCACGTCGACGACCGGGTAGCCCGCGAGCACGCCGCTCTTCAGCGTTTCGATGATGCCCTTGTCGACAGCCGGGATGAATTCGCGCGGAATCACGCCGCCCTTGATCTCGTCGAGGAACTCATAACCCTTGCCCGGGTTCGGCTCCAGCGTGATCACCGCGTGCCCGTACTGGCCGCGCCCGCCCGACTGCTTGACGAACTTGCCTTCGACATCGGACGCCGTCGTGCGCACCGTTTCGCGATATGCGACCTGCGGCTTGCCGACCGTCGCCTCGACGCCGAACTCGCGCTTCATCCGGTCGACCAGGATTTCGAGGTGCAGCTCGCCCATCCCCGAGATGATCGTCTGGCCGGATTCCTCGTCGGTCTGCACGCGGAACGACGGATCCTCCTGCGCGAGACGGTTCAGCGCGAGGCCCATCTTTTCCTGGTCGGCCTTCGTCTTCGGCTCGACGGCCTGCGAGATCACCGGCTCCGGGAATTCCATCTTCTCGAGGATGATCGGCTTGGCCGGGTCGCACAGCGTGTCGCCCGTCGTCGCTTCCTTCAGGCCGACCGCCGCGGCGATGTCGCCCGCGCGCACTTCCTTGATTTCCTTGCGTTCGTTCGCGTGCATCTGCAGGATCCGGCCGAGCCGCTCCTTCTTGTCCTTCGTCGCGTTAAGCACCGTATCGCCCGATTCGACGACACCCGAATACACGCGGAAGAAGATCAGCTGGCCGACGAACGGGTCGGTCATGATCTTGAACGCGAGCGACGAGAACGGCTCGTCGTCGCTCGGGTGACGTTCCGCCGGCTTTTCCGGATCGGCGAAGTCGTGGCCGAGGATGGCCGGCACATCGACCGGCGACGGCAGGTAGTCGATCACCGCGTCGAGCATCGCCTGCACACCCTTGTTCTTGAACGCGCTGCCGCACAGCATCGGCACGATCTCGTTCGCGATCGTGCGCTGGCGCAACGCGGCCTTGATCTCGTCCTCGGTCAGCGACTCATGGTCGTGCAGATACTTCTCGAGCAGTTCCTCGCTGGCTTCCGCAGCGGCCTCGACCATCTTCTCGCGCCACTCGTGCGCAAGCTCGACGAGATTCGCCGGGATTTCCTCGTAGGTGAACTTCACGCCCTGACTTTCGTCGTCCCAGACGATCGCCTTCATCTTGACGAGATCGACCACGCCCTGGAAATGATCTTCCGCGCCGATCGGAATCTGGATCGGCACGGCGACACCCTTCAGGCGCTCGCCGATCTGGCGCTGCACGCGGAAAAAGTCTGCGCCGACGCGGTCCATCTTGTTGACGAACGCGATGCGCGGCACCTTGTACTTGTTTGCCTGGCGCCACACCGTTTCCGACTGCGGCTGCACGCCGCCGACCGAGTCGTAGACCATGCACGCGCCGTCGAGCACGCGCATCGAGCGCTCGACCTCGATCGTGAAGTCGACGTGCCCGGGGGTGTCGATGATGTTGATGCGGTGTTCCGGATAGTTGCCGGCCATGCCCTTCCAGAAGGCCGTGGTCGCGGCCGACGTGATCGTGATGCCGCGTTCCTGCTCCTGCTCCATCCAGTCCATCGTGGCCGCGCCGTCGTGCACTTCACCGATCTTGTGGCTCACGCCGGTGTAAAACAGGATGCGCTCGGTCGTCGTGGTCTTGCCGGCATCGATGTGAGCGCTGATCCCGATGTTGCGATAGCGCTCGATGGGGGTTTTGCGGGGCACGTGAACCTCCTGGTGGTTCGGATCGTAAGCGGACCGGCTGGGCCGGCCCGGGCTGGAACTAGCGAGATTTAAAGCATAGCGCTTGTCCGTGGCTTTTGCAGATGCGGGCAGCGTTTGCCGAATCAAGGCGGGCGCCGTCGCCGGCGGGCGAAAAAAAAGCCGGCGCGCAACGGGCGGCCGGCTTCGGTCGATGCGCGGCACCGCCGCGGCATACGCCGTTACTGGGATTTGGGCAGCCCGTCGAGCTTCATGCCCGGCTTGATGCCCTTCGCGGCGAACCAGCCCTTGCTCATTTCGAGCGCATAGACGCCGTTGTTGCGCGGGCAGTGGTTGTCGGTCGTCTCGGCGCGCATCTCGTCGATGTCGGTGATCGTGCCGTCCGCGCGGATGAACGCGATCGACAGCGGGATCAGCGTGTTCTTCATCCAGAAGCAGTGCACGGCGTTCTCGTTGAACACGAACAGCATGCCTTCGTTCGGCGCGAGCTGCGACCGGTACATCAGCCCTTGTTCGCGGTCGGCATCGTTCGCGGCGATGGCCGCGTCGATCACGTACATGCCGGCGCGCAGCTTCACGCGCGGGAACTCGCTCGGCTGCTTGGCGCCGGGCGGCATCTGCGCGTGGGCGGTCTGCACGCCGAGTGCGAGGACGGCGAGCGCGGCGGGAAACACGGCGGCGCGCGCAAGGCGGCCGAGCGACGAGCGCAGGGAGAATCGCACAGCAGGGCTCCTATCGGGAAAACGAGACCCGCATGGTACGCGAAGCGTGCCGGCGGGCACAAAAAGAAAAAGGCAGATCGCCTCGCGGCGATCTGCCTTTCAACGCCGTAAGAACGGCAAGACTGCGTGTTCTTGACTGCGTTATTACAACCAGCTTGCTTAGTTCGAAGCAGCTGCCGGAGCTTCGGCTTCGCTAGCAGCCTTCTTCGCTGCGTGGTGCTTCTTCGCAGCGTGGTGCTTCTTGGCGTGGGCCTTCTTTGCCGGTGCCGAAGCAGCTGCCGGAGCAGCAGCCGAAGCAGCTTCCGGAGCCGAAGCTTGTGCGAAAGCAGCCGTTGCGAAGAGACCAGCGACCAGAGCGGCGATCAGTTTGTTCATGTTGTGTTCCTCAGCTTTAGTTAATTAACCAGATGACCCGGCAATAGGAGTCATGACGTCTAACGGTGCCATCCACCTTTCGGTTGACAGACGCTTCGAGAAATTTCTCATTGCGCTGCGGGCGCCGAATCGTATTCGAAGAAAACGTCGCTTTCGTGACGCAAACACGGAAATATCGGTTCGGCTGCCAATGCCGGATAGCTCAGGGTGGCATCTGCGTGGTTTAACGCGCGATCTTCGCCGGCGGTTGACGAAAAAGATGACGAAAAAAATCGAAAGTTGCCGACGCGGTCATGCGTCGCGTGCGAAACCGTCCCACGGGGCCCGCGGCGGCAGCGCGATTGTTTCACCCGGTGCAATGCCGAGCGCGAATATGTCGAGCGCGCCGATGCCGACACGCACGAGACGCAACGTCGGGAAGCCGATCGCGGCCGTCATCCGGCGCACCTGCCGATTCTTGCCTTCGGTGATCGCGAGTTCGATCCACGTGGTCGGGATCGCGGCGCGGTAGCGGATCGGCGGATTGCGCGGCCACAGCGTGTCGGGCGGTTCGATGAATTCGGCGCGGCACGGGCGTGTCACGTAGTCGCCGAGATCGACGCCGCGCGCGAGCGCCTTCAGGTCGGCCGGGCCCGGCGCGCCGTCGACCTGAGCCCAGTAGCGCTTGACGAGCTTGTGGCGCGGCTCCGCGATGCGCGCCTGCAGCGCGCCGTCGTCGGTGAGCAGCAGCAGGCCCTCGCTGTCCGCGTCGAGCCGGCCGGCCGGGTAGACGCCGGGCGTTTTTACCCAGTCGCCGAGCGACGGCCGCGTCTCGTGCGCGGAAAACTGGCAAATCGTGCCGAACGGCTTGTTGAGGGCGATCAGGGTCATGGCGGGGCGCCCGCCCGGCGTGCCGCGGGGAAGCGGGGCGGGCGGTCTATGGCAAATGGCGGAATCTTAATGCATAATACGGAACGGCAAGTCATCTGTCTTATATAAGACATAAGGGAAGACTTGATACGCAGCGTCGCGCTTCGTGCCGCCGGCCCCGGTTGGGGCGCTAGAATAGCGGCTCGCTGTTGCCGTCACGAAGGTGGCAAGGCCACCTCGCCGCGCGCAGTTTCGACCAGCATCACCTGCTCAGCCACGTCACTGGAGTCGATCATGCCGTATCAGCACATCAAGGTTCCGGAAGGCGGTGACAAGATCACCGTCAACAAGGATTTCTCGCTCAACGTTTCCGATCAGCCAATCATTCCCTATATCGAAGGCGACGGCACGGGCTTCGATATCACGCCGGTCATGATCAAGGTCGTCGACGCGGCGGTCGCGCATGCCTACAAGGGCAAGCGCAAGATCCACTGGATGGAGATCTTCGCGGGCGAGAAGGCGACGAAGGTGTACGGTCCGGACGTGTGGCTGCCGGACGAAACGCTGCAGGTGCTCAAGGAATACGTGGTGTCGATCAAGGGGCCGCTCACGACGCCGGTCGGCGGCGGCATCCGTTCGCTGAACGTCGCGCTGCGCCAGGAACTCGACCTCTACGTGTGCCTGCGCCCGGTCCAGTATTTCAAGGGCGTGCCGTCGCCGGTGCGCGAGCCGCAGAAGATCGACATGGTGATCTTCCGCGAGAACTCGGAAGACATCTACGCGGGCATCGAATGGGCCGCGGGCTCCGAGCAGGCGAAGAAGGTCATCAAGTTCCTGCAGGACGAGATGGGCGTGAAGAAGATCCGCTTCCCGGAAACCTCGGGGATCGGCGTCAAGCCCGTGTCGACCGAAGGTACCGAGCGTCTCGTGCGCAAGGCGATCCAGTACGCGATCGACAACGATCGCAAGTCGGTCACGCTGGTGCACAAGGGCAACATCATGAAGTTCACGGAAGGCCTGTTCCGTGACGCCGGCTACGCGCTCGCACAGAAGGAATTCGGCGGCGAGCTGATCGACGGCGGCCCGTGGATGCGTGTGAAGAACCCGAAGACGGGCAACGAGATCGTGATCAAGGATTCGATCGCCGACGCGTTCCTGCAGCAGATCCTGCTGCGTCCGGCCGAATACGACGTGATCGCCACGCTGAACCTGAACGGCGACTACATCTCCGACGCACTGGCCGCGCAGGTCGGCGGCATCGGGATCGCGCCGGGCGCGAACCTGTCGGATTCGGTCGCGATGTTCGAGGCAACGCACGGCACGGCGCCGAAGTACGCGGGCAAGGATTACGTGAACCCCGGTTCCGAGATCCTGTCGGCGGAAATGATGCTGCGCCACCTCGGCTGGACGGAAGCGGCCGACGCGATCATCGCCGCGATGGAAAAGTCGATCCTGCAGAAGCGCGTCACGTACGACTTCGCGCGCCTGATGGAAGGTGCGACGCAGGTGTCGTGCTCGGGCTTCGGCGAAGTGCTGATCGAGAACATGTAAAACCCCTTCCGGGGTGGGCCGGCGGGTAGCCGGCCGCCCCGGCGCCTACTGCCGGCGCCGGGGCGTTTCGTGGATGGCAGGTTTGTTGGCAGGGCGGTCCGGCATGCGGGCCGCGGCGCCGCGATGCGGCCCGGATGTCCTGCAAGGTAGAACATGACGGCCCTCGCAACACCACCGCCCGGCTGAGCCGGCGCGCCCCTTTCGCGACCGACCCGGTCGCTCCCCGCCGGTTACCGCCGGCGCTTCTCAGTCCAAATTTTCACGTAGCAACGCATCGACCATGTCCACTTCGCCCAAGATCATCTACACCCTCACCGACGAAGCGCCCGCGCTCGCGACCTATTCGCTGCTGCCGATCGTCAAGGCCTTCACGCGCTCGTCCGGCGTCGCCGTCGAAACGCGCGACATCTCGCTCGCCGGCCGCATCATCGCGGCATTTGCCGACGTCCTGCCGCAGGAGCAGAAGGGTTCCGACGATCTGGCCGAACTGGGCCAGCTCACGCTGAAGCCGGAAGCGAACATCATCAAGCTGCCGAACATCAGCGCATCGGTGCCGCAGCTCAAGGCCGCGATCGCCGAACTGCAGGCGCAGGGCTACAAGCTGCCGGCCTACCCGGAAGATCCGTCGACGGACGAAGAGAAGGCGGTCAAGGCCCGCTACGACAAGATCAAGGGCAGCGCGGTGAACCCGGTGCTGCGCGAAGGCAACTCCGACCGCCGCGCGCCGCTGTCGGTCAAGAACTATGCACGCAAGCATCCGCACAAGATGGGCGCGTGGAAGGCCACGTCGAAGTCGCACGTTGCGCACATGAGCGAAGGCGACTTCTACGGCAGCGAGAAGTCGGCGCTGATCGCCGATGCCGGCAGCGTGAAGATCGAACTCACGACGACCGACGGCGCGAAGAAGGTGCTGAAGGAAAAGACGGCCGTGAAGGTCGGTGAAGTGATCGACGCTTCGGTGATGAGCCGCAAGGCGCTGCGTAGCTTCATCGAAGCGCAGATCGCCGACGCGAAGGCGCAGGACGTGCTGTTCTCGGTGCACCTGAAGGCGACCATGATGAAGGTCTCCGACCCGATCCTGTTCGGTCACTTCGTGTCGGTGTTCTACCGCGACGCGCTCGCGAAACACGCGGACGTGCTGGTACAGGCCGGCTTCAACCCGAACAACGGGATCGGCGACCTGTACGCGCGCCTGAAGGACCTGCCGGCCGACACACGCGAAGCGATCGAAGCCGACGTCAAGGCCGAATATGCCGTGCGCCCGCGCCTCGCGATGGTCAACTCCGACAAGGGCATCACGAACCTGCACGTGCCGAGCGACGTGATCGTCGACGCATCGATGCCGGCGATGATCCGCGATTCGGGCGGCATGTGGGGCCCGGACGGCCAGCTGTACGACGCGAAGGCCGTGATTCCGGACCGCTGCTACGCCGGTGTCTACCAGGCCGTGATCGAGGACTGCAAGCAGCACGGCGCATTCGATCCGGTCACGATGGGTAGCGTGCCGAACGTCGGCCTGATGGCGCAGGCGGCTGAAGAATACGGTTCGCACGACAAGACGTTCCTGATCCCGGCAGACGGCGTCGTGCGCGTCACCGACGAAGCCGGCAACGTGCTGCTCGAGCACGCGGTCGAGTCGGGCGACATCTGGCGCATGTGCCAGACGAAGGACGCGCCGGTGCAGGACTGGGTCAAGCTCGCGGTGAACCGCGCTCGCGCGACCGGCGCGCCGGCCGTGTTCTGGCTCGACCCGGCACGTGCGCACGACGCGCAGATCATCGCGAAGGTCGAACGCTACCTGAAGGATCACGACACGAACGGCCTCGACATCCGCGTGATGACGCCGGTCGACGCGACGCGCTTCTCGCTCGAGCGCATCCGTGCGGGCAAGGACACGATCTCGGTCACGGGCAACGTGCTGCGCGACTACCTGACCGACCTGTTCCCGATCATGGAACTCGGCACCAGCGCGAAGATGCTGTCGATCGTGCCGCTGATGGCCGGCGGCGGGATGTTCGAAACGGGCGCGGGCGGCTCGGCACCGAAGCACGTGCAGCAGTTCGTCGAGGAAGGCTTCCTGCGCTGGGATTCGCTCGGCGAATTCCTTGCACTGGCCGCGTCGCTCGAACACCTCGGCAACGCATACCAGAACCCGAAGGCGCTCGTGCTCGCGAAGACGCTCGACCAGGCGACCGGCAAGTTCCTGGACGAGAACAAGTCGCCCGCACGCAAGGTCGGCGGCCTCGACAACCGCGGCAGCCACTTCTACCTGTGCCTGTACTGGGCGCAGGCGCTGGCCGAGCAGACCGACGATGCCCCGCTGAAGGCGCAGTTCGAAGGCGTCGCGAAGTCGCTGTCCGACAGCGAAGCGCGCATCCTGGAAGAACTGTCGGCCGCGCAGGGCAATGCGCAGGCGATCGGCGGCTACTACCGTCCGAACGTCGAGCTGACGAGCCAGGCGATGCGCCCGAGCGCAACGCTGAACGGCATCGTCGACGCAGTCGCCTGACGCCGGCCGCGCCAACGCGCGCGCCACGGCGGCGGCATCAGCCGACGCGGCGGGCGTTGCGGCTCGCCGTTCCGCCGAACATGAAAACGCCCCGGTCGCCCGGGGCGTTTTTCGTTGCAGGCGTGCCATTCAGACGTGAACGATTTCCCATTCGGCGATTTCGTGCGGCACTTCGAGCGTGGCCGTATCCAGCTCGGACGGCTGCTCGCAGTCGCCGCGGGAGATGTGGTCGGCCGCCACTTCCGGGCACGAGAACGCGCCGAGCAGAGCGTTGCCGAACGTCGCTTCCCAGCCGCCGTTACCCGGCAGGATGTAGAACGACCCGAGCGCTGAACCAAAGCGAAATCCCTTCATTTCCGTTCTCCCTTTCTGATTACAAGCGATTCTGTTGTGCCGCCCGCCGGCTCCTCCGGCTGTGGCCCGACTGGTTGCCTGCGCCGGGTTCCGTATCGAACGTCGTGGCGAAGCGTCAGTGCATGGAACAAAGTCTACGTCCGCGGCCGCAGCCGATGGTGCGCGTAGAGTGCTTTCTAGAAAGAAAAATTTGTGTTTAAAAACAATTATTTATTTGCACAATTTTATATTGTGGAACGATTTTTGGCATCGCGAAACGGCGAATTTGTGCCGTGCACCACGAATTTTTATAACGCAGAGACTTGTTCCGCATCGTGAAAAATTGACGGGTTCATGCGTCGAAGGCGCGGGGCGTGCGGCTGCCGGGATGAACAACTGGTGCGAATTGCCTCGATCGGGCGTGGAGAAAGCGGGCGGCGAAGGCCGCCGACCGGGGCGGTTGGCGTAAATGGAGCCGGGGCGTCGCGGCGTCGGGCGATGGTCGAAAGCGCCGCGCGAACGGTGCCCGGATCGTCGGGCGCGGCCGCGTACTGCGGCGTATCGCCGCTTGCGCGGTGCCGCGGCGCTTCGGTCGTGGGCTGCGGTTATGATGACGCGGGCCTGAGGTTTTGCGTCGCGCACGGACGCTTCCGCACTGGCCGGCGCGGGTGTCGCGACGGCCGCGCGACGCAGCACGAATAACGAGGAACGATTGATGATACGGAGAACCTTCCTGTCGCACGCCATCGGTGTCGCGGCCGCATCGCTGTTTGCGCGCACCGCCTGGGCGCAGCATGCCGGACACGCGGGCATGGCAGGCATGGATCAGATGGATGACATGCCGGGCATGTCAGGGATGGCGGGCCACGCGCAGCACGCGAAGCCGGCGCCGGCCGCGCTCGCGGCGGCCGATGCGCTGCCGGCCGGCGCGCCGCTCGCGTCGCTGCGCACGCTTGCGAACGAAAGCCGCGAGCCCGGCACGTTCCGAACGACGCTGGTCGCGCAGCCAGTCGCACGTCCGATGCTGCACAGGGCGCGTCCGACGATGTTCTGGCAGTTCGGCACGGGCACGCAGGGGCCGGTGATCGGCCCGCTGATCGATGTACGCGAGGGCGACACGGTCGAAATCCGCTTCGTGAACAAGCTGCCGCAACCGTCGACGATCCACTGGCACGGCCTGCCGGTGCCGCCCGACCAGGACGGTAACCCGTCCGACCCCGTCGCGCCGGGCGCGTCGCGTGTGTACCGCTTCACGCTGCCGAAGGGGAGTGCCGGCACCTACTGGTATCACCCGCATCCGCACATGATGACGGCCGAGCAGGTGTTCCGCGGGCTGGCGGGCCCGTTCGTGGTGCGTGCCGCCGACGATCCGCTTGCCGGCTGGCCCGAGCGCAACCTGTTCGTGTCCGACCTGAAGCTTGCGCGCGACGGCACGATTGCGCCGAACGACATGATGGACTGGATGAACGGCCGCGAAGGCCAGTTCGTGCTGGTCAACGGTGCGCGCCGGCCGCGGATCGACGTCGCGAGTGACGAGCGCTGGCGCGTGTGGAACGCGTGCAGCGCACGCTACCTGCGTGTGGCGTTCGACGACGGCCGCGCGTTCGAGCAGGTCGGCACGGACGGCGGGCTGTTAGAGGCGCCGCGCCGCGTGACGTCGCTGCTGCTCGCGCCGGGCGAGCGGGCGGAATTGCTGGTGCGCGCCGGCGAGCGCGCGTCGCGCGCCGTGCTGCAGGCGGCCGAATATGACCGCCGCAAGATGGCGATGTCGCACGACGACGGCCACGCCAGCCTGCCGCCCGATCCGACGCTACCGTTGGCCGACGTCGCGTTCGCACCGGCCGCCGCCCGTGCGCTGCCGGCGACGCTGCGCGCCGTGCCGGCGCTCGGCGAACCGGTCGCGCACAAGGAAGTCGCGTTCGGCGAAGAGATGGACATGGACGCGATGATGAACGGCCCGGCGCATGGCCGTCCGGCCGGGATGCGCTTCACGATCAACGGCGCGGCCTATGCGCCGCACCGTGCGACGTTGACGAGCCGCCGCGGCGACATCGAGCGCTGGACGATCCGCAACCCCACTGACATGGATCACCCGTTCCATTTGCACGGCACGCAATTCCAGGTGATCGAGCGCGCATCCGACGGCACGCGCACGAGCGAACCGTTCCGCGCGTGGCGCGATACCGTGAACGTGCGCAGCGGCGAGACCGTGACGATCCTCGTCACGCAAGACATGCCCGGCGAGCGCATGTTTCATTGCCATATTCTCGAACACGAGGATCTCGGCATGATGGGCACGCTGAAGATCGTGTAACGAGTATCGAATATGTTTCACGCGTATGACGGCATTCGATCTGCGCTTGAAACAAGACAATGTGTGTTCAATTATCGGGATTGAACGAAAAGGCCGGCCAATCGAATTAACGAGTGGCCGGCCTGAAAAAAAGAAACCCGGCGCAATGCCGGGTTTCTTCGTCCGATATCCGGTGCCTTACGCGGCCTGGATGTTCGACGCTTGCTTGCCCTTCGGCCCTTGAACGACCTCGAAGCTCACCTTCTGGCCTTCCTTCAGGGTCTTGAAGCCCTGCATGTTGATGGCCGAGAAGTGCGCAAACAGATCTTCACCGCCCTCGTCGGGAGTGATGAAACCGAAGCCCTTCGCGTCGTTGAACCACTTAACGATACCAGTTGCCATTTTCCTACTTCCCCTGTCACACAGTCGCTGCTACTTACCACGAGCACGCTCGAAAAGCTAAACGACCGGAAAAATACAGCCGTTCCCCCCTCACAAGCTCACCTTCGGCCTCTTTCATTTCGCCAAGCGGCAAATTGAAAAAAGTGCCAGCTTGATTGTTGGCGCTCTTTATTTGAGTGTCAAGTGGAATTTTTAGACGGTTAGAGGGCCGTTGTAAAGAACCCATTTTCAGGGTTTTTCCGGCTTTGCTTTGCAGCATGCCGCCGAGCGCGTGGACTTGAAAAGTCGCATAATCAGCTCATATACCAGGCTCGAGTGACACGCGATCGAGTCGTCCCGGCTTGTGGGATACTGGATGCGGATGCGACGGTCCGGTGCAGTTTCCCCCTGACGGTTCGTGTTCCGCGCCATGCGTGAAAGCCGGCACCGCAGCCGGCTTTCGTATGGCACGAAGACGATCGCGCGTCGTCGGGAACCAGGGAGGGCGCCGGCCGGTCGGTCGGGTAATGGCAGGATTGCGGGCCTGTCCGAGTTGTTTAGAATGGGTGTATGGCGATTATCCCGGACAAGCAGGACAGCACCGTCCTGGAACGCAAGCAGCAGAAGCTCAAGCCGCCTTCGATGTACAAGGTGGTGCTGCTGAACGACGACTTCACGCCGATGGAGTTCGTCGTGATGGTCGTACAGGAGTATTTCAAGAAGGATCGCGAGACGGCCACGCAGATCATGCTGAAGGTCCATCGCGAAGGGCGAGGGGTTTGTGGGGTCTATACGCGGGACATCGCGTCGACCAAGGTTGAGCAAGTCGTTACCCATGCGCGGCAGGCCGGGCATCCGCTGCAGTGCGTGATGGAGGAAGCATGATTGCCCAGGAATTGGAAGTCAGCCTGCACATGGCGTTCATGGAAGCACGCCAGGCGCGCCATGAGTTCATTACGGTCGAGCATCTGCTGCTGGCCCTGCTGGATAATCCGACGGCAGCCGAGGTGTTGCGCGCGTGTGCGGCCAACATCGAGGACTTGCGTCAGAACCTGCGCAATTTCATCCACGACAACACACCTACCGTCCCGGGCACCGACGATGTCGATACCCAGCCGACGCTCGGTTTCCAGCGCGTGATCCAGCGCGCGATCATGCACGTCCAGTCGACGTCGAACGGCAAGAAGGAAGTCACCGGCGCGAACGTGCTGGTCGCGATCTTCGGCGAGAAGGATTCGCATGCCGTCTATTACCTGCAGCAGCAGGGCGTCACGCGCCTGGACGTCGTGAACTTCATTTCGCACGGCATCGCGAAGACGAACGGCGGCGAAGCCGCGAAGTCGACCGACGCGAATGCGGAAAGCGAGGACGCGAACGCGCAGAAGGAAACCCCGCTCGCACAGTTCACGCAGAACCTGAACCAGATGGCGAAGGATGGCCGCATCGATCCGCTGATCGGGCGCGAGCCGGAGGTCGAGCGCGTCGTGCAGGTGCTGTGCCGCCGCCGCAAGAACAATCCGCTGCTCGTCGGTGAAGCCGGTGTCGGCAAGACCGCGATCGCGGAAGGCCTCGCCTATCGCATCACGCGCGGCGAAGTGCCGGACATCCTCGCCAACGCACAGGTGTATTCGCTCGACATGGGCGCGCTGCTTGCGGGCACCAAGTATCGCGGCGACTTCGAGCAGCGGCTGAAGACGGTGCTGAAGGAACTGAAGGAGCGTCCGCATGCGATCCTGTTCATCGACGAGATCCATACGCTGATCGGCGCGGGCGCCGCATCGGGCGGCACGCTCGACGCGTCGAACCTGCTGAAGCCGGCGCTGTCGTCGGGCACGCTCAAGTGCATCGGCGCGACCACGTTCACCGAGTATCGCGGCATCTTCGAGAAGGATGCGGCCCTGTCACGGCGCTTCCAGAAGGTCGACGTGACGGAGCCGACGGTCGAGCAGACGGTCGCGATCCTGCGCGGGCTGAAGTCGCGCTTCGAGGAGCATCACGGCGTCAAGTATTCGTCGGGCGCTCTGTCGGCCGCGGCCGAACTGTCGGCGCGCTTCATCACCGACCGTCATTTGCCGGACAAGGCGATCGACGTGATCGACGAAGCCGGCGCCGCGCAGCGCATCCTGCCGAAGTCGAAGCAGAAAAAGACGATCGGCAAGAGCGAGATCGAGGAAATCATCTCGAAGATCGCGCGCGTGCCGGCGCAGAGCGTGTCGCAGGACGATCGCAGCAAGCTGCAGACGCTCGATCGCGACCTGAAGAGCGTCGTGTTCGGCCAGGATCCGGCCATCGACGCGCTCGCCGCATCGATCAAGATGGCGCGCGCGGGCCTCGGCAAGATGGACAAGCCGATCGGCGCGTTCCTGTTCTCCGGCCCGACGGGCGTCGGCAAGACCGAAGTGGCGCGCCAGCTCGCGTTCACGCTCGGTATCGAGCTGATCCGCTTCGACATGTCGGAATACATGGAGCGTCACGCGGTGAGCCGCCTGATCGGCGCGCCGCCGGGCTACGTCGGGTTCGACCAGGGCGGCCTCCTGACTGAAGCCGTCACGAAGAAGCCGCATTGCGTGCTGCTGCTGGACGAAATCGAGAAGGCGCACCCGGACATCTTCAACGTGCTGCTGCAGGTGATGGATCACGGCACGCTGACCGACAACAACGGCCGCAAGGCGGATTTCCGCAACGTCATCATCATCATGACGACGAACGCGGGCGCCGAGTCGATGCAGAAGGCGACGATCGGCTTCACGACGCGCCGCGAGACGGGCGACGAGATGACCGACATCAAGCGCCTGTTCACGCCGGAGTTCCGCAACCGCCTGGATTCGATCATCAGCTTCCGCTCGCTCGATGAGGAAATCATCATGCGCGTGGTCGACAAGTTCCTGATCCAGCTCGAGGAGCAGCTGCACGAGAAGAAGGTCGACGCGCTCTTTACCGACGCGTTGCGCAAGCATCTCGCGAAGCACGGCTTCGACCCGCTGATGGGGGCGCGGCCGATGCAGCGGCTGATCCAGGACACGATCCGCCGAGCGCTGGCCGACGAACTGCTGTTCGGCAAGCTCGTCAACGGCGGGCATGTGACGGTCGACGTCGACGAAAACGACAAGGTGCAGTTGTCGTTCGACAAGCTGGCGAATCCGCCGCACAAGCCGAACGAAGAGACGGTCGAAGTCGAGTAAGCGATAATTCGTTGTTCATGCGAACGGCGCGGGAAGTTCTCCGCGCCGTTTCGTTTTATCTGGCGCCGGTGGCGCAATGGTGGTGCAGGGGAGTAGCAACGCAGTGACACAACAACAACGGTCGTTCGACAGCATCGTCGCGCGCGAACAGGGTTTGCGCCATGCGCTGACGTCGGGGCAGATGGCGATGATCGCGATCGGCGGCGCGATCGGCACGGGGCTGTTCCTCGGCAGCGGGTTCGCGATCGGGCTCGCGGGCCCGAGCGTGCTGGTCTCGTATGCGATCGGCGCGCTGATCGCGCTGCTGCTGATGGGCGCGCTTGCGGAAATGACGGTCGCGCATCCGACGGCCGGTTCGTTCGGCGCGTATGCCGAGCACTACGTCGGCCCGCTCGCGGGCTTTCTCGTGCGCTATGCGTACTGGTTCGCCGTCGTGTTCGCGATCGGCACCGAGATCAGCGCGATCGCTGTGTTCATGAAGTACTGGTTCCCGGCCGTACCCGGCTGGTACTGGGTGATTGGCTTTTCCGCGCTGCTGATCGCGGTGAACCTCGCGAGCGTCACGCTGTACGGTTCGGTCGAATATGCGTTCTCGCTGTTGAAGATCGCGGCGATCGTCGTGTTCATCGTGCTCGGCGCGTATCTCGTGTGGTCGGCACCGCCGGCTTCGGGCATCGGCTTCGCGAACTACACCGCGCACGGCGGCTTCATGCCGAAGGGGCCGTGGGGTACCTGGGTCGCGGTGATCGTCGCGATCTTCAGCTACATGAGTATCGAGGCGGTCGCGATCGCGGCGGGCGAAGCGCGCGATCCGCAGCACGCGGTCACGCGTGCATTCCGCTCGACGGTGTTCCGGCTCGTGCTGTTCTACCTGCTGACGCTGTCGCTGATGCTCGCGATCGTGCCCTGGACGCAGGCCGGCACGGACGAAAGCCCGTTCGTGAAGGTGATGGCCGCGACGCACGTGCCGTATGCGGCCGGCGTGATCAACTTCGTGCTGCTGATCGCGGCGCTGTCGGCGATGAACAGCCAGCTCTACGTGACGACGCGGATGATGTTCAGCCTGTCGCGCGCGCGGCTCGCGCCGGCGGTGTTCGGCCGGCTCGGCAACAACGGCGTACCGCGTGCGGCGCTGTGGATCTCGACGAGCGGCGTCGCGGTCGCGACCGTGCTGGTCGCGCTGTCGCCCGACACGGCATTCACCGTGATGATGGCGATCGCGATGTTCGGCGCGCTGTTCACGTGGCTGATGATCTTCGTCACGCACCTGCGCTTTCGCGCGCGATATCGCGGCCCGGCGCTCGCCTTCCGGATGTGGGGACACCCGTTCGGCAGCCTGCTCGGTGCGGGGCTCGTCGGCGCGATTCTGCTCACGACCGCGTTCACGCGCGAATTCCGGATGACGATGGTGGTCGGCGTCGTGTTTGCCGTGCTGCTGACGCTCGCGTACGCGCTGCACTACCGGCACCAGCACGCGCGTTGACGCATGAGCGCGCGCCGTGCGCAAGCGCGCGGCGACGCGGTGCAAGGCCGCTAAGGTTCCGTTAAGCCGGCGGCGGCTACATTCGAACCTGTCCGCGATACGGGTTGGCGCACGCCAGCCCGTCGCCATCTGCAAAAGGGGTTCGAATGAACAAGCTTCCTCAGATCACGCTCGCATTCTGGATCATGAAGATCTGCGCGACGACGCTCGGCGAAACCGGCGGCGACCTGCTATCGATGACGCTGAACGTCGGCTACGCGGTGAGCTCGATCCTGCTGTTCGGTTTCTTTCTCGTCACGCTCGGTGCGCAGCTCAGGACGACCGGCTATCGCCCGGCCATCTACTGGGCCGTGATCGTTGCGACCAGTACGGCCGGCACGACGATGTCCGATTTCATGGACCGCACGCTCGGCCTCGGCTATGCGGCCGGCGCGTCTATCCTGGTCGCGATCCTGCTGGCGATCTTCGCGGTGTGGCGCCTGAGTGGCGAATCGCTGTCGGTCGACCTGATCCGCACGCGCAAGGTCGAGCTGCTGTACTGGATCGCGATCCTGTTCTCGAACACGCTCGGCACCGCGCTCGGCGATTTCCTCGCGGACAGCTCGGGCCTAGGCTTCGGCCGCGGCGCGCTGCTGATCGGCGGGTTGCTCGCGGTGATCGTGCTGGCGCACTATTTCACGCGGATCTCGGGCGTGCTGCTGTTCTGGGCCGCGTTCGTGCTCACGCGCCCGTTCGGGGCGACGGTCGGCGACCTGCTGACGAAGCCGGTCGACAAGGGCGGACTCGCGCTCGGCACGGTCGGCTCGTCGGCGGTGCTGCTGGGGGTGCTGGTCGCGATGGTGGTCTACGCCGGCGTTGCGCAGGCGCGGCGACGCGAGCTGGTGCCCGCGCGGATCGTGCAGACGGCCGATCGGTGACCGGAAGCCTAAAAAGGAAAGGGGCCGTGAGGCCCCTTTTTGTATTGCGCCGTTCAGTGACGGCCGGTGCTGCCGAAGCCGCCCTCGCCGCGATCGCTCTGCGCGAAGTCGTCGACGATGTTGAACTGCGCCTGCACGACCGGCACGATCACGAGTTGCGCGAGCCGCTCGAACGGGTTCAGCACGAACTCGGTCTGGCCGCGGTTCCACGTCGACACCATCAGCTGGCCCTGGTAGTCGGAGTCGATCAGGCCGACGAGGTTGCCGAGCACGATCCCGTGCTTGTGGCCGAGGCCCGAGCGCGGCAGGATCAGCGCCGCGTAGCCGGGATCCGCGAGATGGATCGCGAGGCCGGTCGGCACCAGCATCGTTTCGCCTGGCTGCAGCGTGACAGGGGCGTCGAGGCACGCGCGCAGGTCGAGGCCCGCGCTGCCAGTGGTGGCGTAGGCGGGCAGGTAGTCGCGCATGCGCGCGTCGAGAATCTTCAGGTCGAGTTTCATGCGGTCGTCGAATCGGTCGGGAAGGGCGCGGCGGCGCGTGCCGCCGCGCAGGGGATCAGATCAGGCGGTTGTCGGGCAGGCGCTTCGCGATTTCGGCGACGAGCGCGTGCGCGAGCTCGTCCTTCGGCGCGCGCGGCAGGCGTGTGAGGCCGGCTGCCTCGAACAGCACGACTTCGTTGTCGTCGCGGCCGAACGTCAGCGGGCCGAGGTTGCCGACCAGGAGCGGCACGTTCTTGCGCTTGCGCTTCTCGTCGCCGTGCACGTCGAGGTCGCCACTTTCGGCCGCGAAGCCGACGCAGAACGGCGGATCGGGCAGTGCCGCGACCGACGCGAGGATGTCCGGGTTTTCGACGAACGCGAGCGCCGGCATCTTGCGGTCGGCCGCCTTCTTCATCTTGTGCTCGGCGGGCTGGTCGACGCGCCAGTCGGCGACCGCGGCCACCGCGATGAAGATGTCCGCGTCGGATACCGCCTGCATGACCGCGTCGTACATCTGCTGGGCAGTCTGCACGTCCTGGCGGTACACGCCCCACGGCGTGTCGAGTGCGACCGGCCCCGCGACGAGGTGCACGTCCGCGCCGGCCTGCTGCGCGGCGCGCGCAAGCGCGAAGCCCATCTTGCCGCTCGAGCGGTTCGTCAGGCCGCGCACCGGATCGAGCGGCTCGAACGTCGGGCCGGCCGTGATCAAGACGCGTCGGTGCGCGAGCACCTTCGGCGCGAAGTGCGCGACGATCGCTTCATAGATCGCCTCGGGTTCGAGCATGCGACCGTCGCCGACTTCGCCGCAGGCCTGCGCGCCCGAATCGGGGCCGAGCACCGACACGCCGTCGGCGCGCAGTTGCGCGGCATTGCGTTGCGTGGCCGGGTTCTGCCACATCTGCCGGTTCATCGCGGGCACGACGAGCAGCGGACAGTCGCGCGCGACGCACAGCGTCGACAGCAGGTCGTCCGCGAACCCGTGTGCGAGCTTCGCGAGGAAATCCGTCGACGCGGGCGCGATCACGATCGCGTCGGCTTCGCGCGACAGGTCGATGTGCGCCATGTTGTTGTCGATGCGCGTGTCCCACTGGCTCGTGTAGACGGGCCGGCCGGACAATGCCTGCATCGTGACGGGCGTGATGAACTGCGTGGCGGCTTCGGTCATCGCGACCTGCACGGTCGCGCCTGCCTTCGTCAGCAGCCGGGTGAGCTCGGCGATCTTGTAGCAGGCGATGCCGCCCGTCAGGCCGAGAACGAGGTGTTTTCCAGCGAGTTCTGCGTGTGCCAACTCAGGTCTCCAGGGGTCAAACGGAACGGCCGGCGAGAAGCCGGCCGTCGACACCGAGTATGCGCGCTCAGCGCGAGCCGCGCACGCGACGCAGTTCGTCGTAGATCAGCAGCACCGCGCCGACCGTGATCGCGGAATCGGCGAGATTGAACGCCGGGAAGTGCCAGGCGCCGAGGTGGAAATCGAGAAAGTCGATCACGTGACCGTAGATCAGCCGGTCGATCACGTTGCCGAGCGCGCCGCCGAGGATTAGCGCGAGCGACAGGCTGAACAGCCGCTGCTGGCCGTGACGCTTCAGCAGGAAGCAGATCACGAGCGTCGCGCCGATGCCGAGCGCGGTGAACGCCCAGCGCTGCCAGCCGCCTGCGGTCGACAGGAAGCCGAACGCGGCGCCGCGGTTGTACACCAGCACGAGGTTGAAGAACGAGATCAGCGCATGCTGCGCGCCGTACGCGAACGTTTTCAGGATCGCGATCTTCGACAACTGGTCGAACAGGATCACGATCAGCGAAATGCCGAGCCAGGGCGCGAGCGCGCCGCTGGCCGGCTTCGACACAGTTTTCGCCATATTCAAGCAGCGCTCCGGATTTCGCCGTTTTCAAACAGGTTCGAGAAGCAGCGGCCGCACAGCGTCGGATGATCGGCATGCGCGCCGACGTCCTCGCGGTAGTGCCAGCAGCGTTCGCACTTCTGGTACTTCGACGCCGCGACGTCGACGCTTTCCTGCGCTTCGTCGTCGACCTTCACGACCGTCGCCGCCGACGTGATCAGCACGAACTTCAGGTCTTCGCCGAGGCTCGTGAGCGCGTCGTAGCGCGCGCCGCTCGCATGCACGGCCACTTCGGCCTGCAGCGACGAGCCGATGCGGTTCGCGGTGCGTGCTTCCTCGAGCGCCTTCGTCACGTTGCCGCGCACGTCGCGCAGCAACGCCCACTTCTCGATCAGCGCGGCCGAGCCGGCGACTTCCGGATACGCGTAGTACGTTTCCGTGAAGATCGTGTCGCTGGCCGGCTGGAACACCTTCCACGCCTCTTCCGCGGTGAACGACAGGAACGGCGCGAGCACACGCAGCAGGCCGTGCGTCAGGTGGTACAGCGCCGTCTGCGCAGAGCGGCGTGCGCGCGAATCGGCCGCGCTGGTGTACAGGCGGTCCTTCAGCACGTCGAGGTAGAAGCCGCCGAGATCTTCCGAGCAGTACGTCTGCAGCTTTGCGACGACCGGGTGGAATTCATACTTCTCGTAGTGGCCGAGCAGTTCCGTTTGCAGTTGCTGCGAGAACGCGACCGCATAGCGGTCGATCTCCAGCCATTCTTCAACCGGCACCGCGTGCTGCGCGAAGTCGAAGTCCGACAGGTTCGCGAGCAGGAAGCGCAGCGTGTTGCGGATGCGGCGATAGCCTTCCGTCACGCGCTTCAGGATTTCCTCGGAGATCGCGAGCTCGCCCGAATAGTCGGTCGACGCGATCCAAAGGCGGATGATTTCCGCGCCGAGGCGGTTCGCGACCTCATGCGGGTCGACGCCGTTGCCGAGCGACTTGCTCATCTTGCGGCCTTCGCCGTCGACCGTGAAGCCGTGCGTGAGCAGGCCCTTGTACGGCGCGCGGCCGTCGATCATCGACGCCGTCAGCAACGACGAGTGGAACCAGCCGCGGTGCTGGTCCGAACCTTCCAGGTACAGGTCGGCCGGGAACTGCAGCTGATCCTTGTGCGAGCCGCGCAGCACGTGCCAGTGCGTCGTGCCCGAGTCGAACCACACGTCGAGCGTATCGCGGTTCTTTTCGTACATGTTCGCGTCGTCGCCGATCAGCTCGCGCGGGTCGAGCGACTGCCACGCCTCGATGCCCGACTGCTCGACGCGCTTCGCGACTTCCTCGAGCAGCTCGAGCGTGCGCGGATGCAGCTCGCCGGTTTCCTTGTGCACGAAGAACGCCATCGGCACGCCCCACTGGCGCTGGCGCGACAGCGTCCAGTCGGGACGGTTCGCGATCATGCTGAACAGGCGCTGCTTGCCCCACGACGGGTAGAACGCGGTCGCGTCGACGCCTTCGAGTGCCGTTTCGCGCAGCGTCTTGCCGCCGTCGCGCGGCGTCACGTCCATGCCGGCGAACCACTGCGACGTCGCGCGGTAGATGATCGGCGTCTTGTGGCGCCAGCAGTGCATGTAGCTGTGCGTGTACTTCTCGCTGCGCAACAGCGAGCCGGCGGCGTTCAGCGCGTCGACGATCTTCGGGTTCGCGTCCCAGATCGACAGGCCGCCGAACAGCGGTAGCGATTCGATGTAGCGGCCATCGCCCATCACCGGGTTGATGAAGTCCGAATCGGTCATCCCGTGCGCCTTGCACGACTGGAAGTCTTCGATACCGTAAGCAGGCGACGAGTGCACGACGCCGGTACCCGTGTCGGTCGTCACGTAGTCGCCGAGGTACACGGGCGCGGTGCGCTTGTAGCCGGGGTGGGCCGGCGCGAGCGGGTGGTGGAAGCGCAGGTTCGCGAGCTTCACGCCGGGCGCGGTCGCGACGACGCGGCCGGTCAGCTTGAAGTCGGCCATGCAGGCTTCGACGCGCTCTTCCGCGATGATCAGCAGCCCGCGCTCGGTGTCGACCAGCGCATAGACGATTTCCGGATGGAGGTTCAGCGCCTGGTTGGCGGGGATCGTCCACGGCGTGGTGGTCCAGATCACAATGCCGCCCTCGGCGCGCGGCAGCGTCGGCAGGCCGAACGCCTGCGCGGTCCTTTCCGGTTCGGCGAACGCGAACATCACGTCGATCGTCGGGTCGGTGCGGTCCTTGTACTCGACTTCCGCCTCGGCGAGCGCCGAGCCGCAGTCGAAGCACCAGTTCACCGGCTTCAGCCCGCGATATACGTAGCCCTTCTCGATGATCTTGCCGAGCGCGCGGATCTCTTCCGCCTCGTTGACGAAGTTCATCGTCTTGTACGGATTCGCCCAGTCACCGAGCACGCCGAGGCGCTTGAAGCCGACCTTCTGCTTTTCGATCTGCTCGGTGGCGTACGCGCGCGCCTTGCTCATCACTTCGGCCGCCGGCAGCGACTTGCCGAACTGCTTCTCGATCTGGATCTCGATCGGCATCCCGTGGCAATCCCAGCCGGGCACGTACGGCGCGTCGAAGCCGGCCATGTTGCGCGACTTGACGACGATGTCCTTCAGGATCTTGTTGACCGCGTGGCCGAGGTGGATGTCACCGTTCGCATACGGCGGGCCGTCGTGCAGGATGAACTTCGGCCGGCCTGCGCTGGCCGCGCGGATCTTCTCGTAGATGCCGCGCTCTTCCCATTCCTTGACCCACTGCGGCTCGCGCTTGGGCAGGTCGCCGCGCATCGGGAACGGCGTGTCGAGCAGGTTGACCGGATACTTGGCCTGCGGTTTCGAATCGGCTTTCTTGTTGCTCATGATGGGATCGCTATCTAAATCGGGGGACGCTCGTGCGTCGTGAATCGGGGATGCGCGCGAGTGGGCGGCGCGAGGGTGCGGCGCCAGGCGCCGCCGTCCGGATCAGCTAATTCGGTCGGTCGCCGATGTCGAGAAGCCGGTCGCGCGGCTGCCCGGCGCGTGGTCGCGCTCGACGAAGTACGCGCGCGCATTCGCGACGTCCAGCGCGATCGCGCGCGACAGCGCCTCGAGATCGTCGAACTTCGCTTCGTCGCGCAGCTTCTTCAGGAATTCGACGCGGATGAGCTTGCCGTACGCGTCGCCGTGCCAGTCGAGCAGGTGGACTTCGAGCAGCACGCGGCCGGAATCGTCGACGGTCGGGCGCAGCCCGAGGCTCGCGACGCCCGGCAGCGGGGCGGGGCCCAGGCCGTGCACCTGCACGACGAAGATGCCCGCGAGCGCCGGCCGCTTGTGCGCGATCGGCAGGTTCAGGGTCGGGAAGCCGAGGTCGCGGCCGAGTTTCAGCCCGTGCGCGACGTGGCCGCTGATCGCGTAGCCGTGGCCGAGCGCCTGCGCGGCCGCATCGAGATCGCCCGCGGCGAGCGCGGCGCGTACGCCCGAACTCGAGATGCGCGTGCCATCGCTGCCGGCGACCGTGCCCATCTGCTCGACCTCGAAGCCGTACTGCTTGCCGGCCGCCTTCAGCGTGTCGAAGGTGCCTGCGCGCTTCGCGCCGTAGCAGAAATCGTCACCGACCATCATCCAGCGCGTGTGCAGCCCGCCGACCAGCGTGCGCTCGACGAACGCCTGCGGCGACTGGCTCGCGAACGTGTGGTTGAAGTGCTCGACGACGACGCGGTCGACCCCGTGGTCGCGCAGCGCTTCCAGCTTGTCGCGCAGCATCGCGATGCGCGGCGGCGCGCCGGCCGGATTGAAGAATTCGCGCGGGTGCGGCTCGAAGGTCATCACGCACACGGGCAGGCCGCGCGCGTCCGCTGCCGCGCGCACGCGCGCGAGCAGTGCCTGGTGGCCGCGATGGACACCGTCGAAGTTGCCGATCGTCAGCGCGCACGGCGCGCGGCTCTCGGCGTTGGGCAGGCCGCGGAAGACTTTCACGATAGCGGATGCAGCGTCGGGGAATGGGCGGTGGGATGCCGCAAAGCAGAAGATTATAAACGTTCGGGCGGCCCGGCGGCCGAGAAGGGGGGAAACGCGGGGGCGAATGGTAAAATTCGCGGATGAAAAAACTCGTGATCCTGATTTCCGGTCGCGGCAGCAACATGGAGGCCATCGTCCGCGCGTGCGCGCAGGAACGCTGGCCGGCCGAGGTCGCCGCCGTGATCGCCAACCGGCCCGACGCGGCCGGCCTGGCTTTTGCCGCGTCGCACGGGGTGGCGACCGCGGTGGTCGACCATCGGTCGTTTGACGGCCGCGACAGCTTCGATGCGGCGCTCGCCGCCGAGATCGACCGCTTCGCGCCCGATCTCGTCGTGCTCGCCGGCTTCATGCGCATCCTCACGCCCGATTTCGTCAGACGATATGAGGGCCGGCTGCTGAACATCCACCCGTCGCTGCTGCCGAGCTTCAAGGGCATCCACACGCACCAGCAGGCGCTGGATGCCGGCGTCGCGCTGCATGGCGCGAGCGTGCATTTCGTGATTCCCGAACTCGACAGCGGCGCGATCGTCGCGCAGGGCGCCGTGCCCGTGCGTGCGGGCGACGACGCGGCGGCGCTCGCGCAGCGCGTGCTGACGGTCGAGCACGTGCTGTATCCGCGTGCGGTGCGTTGGTTCGTCGAGGGGCGCCTGCGCCTCGAGAACGGCCGGGCAGTGGTGGCGCCGGAAGAGGCGCGCTGGATTTTCGCGGATCAACCGCATACCGAAAAGAGCGAGGGCGTATGAAGCTGCACGGATTCCTGATTGGCCAGACCGAGACCCTGCTGGCCGAGGTGCTGAAGTTCACCGGCCCCGCGGACGCGACGACGAGCCGGTTCTTCCGCGCGCACCCGAAGCTCGGCCACGCCGAGCGCGGCGTGATCGCCGAGGCGGTGTTCGCGGTGCTGCGCCGGAAGATGGAGTTTTCGCACCTCGCCGAGAGCGGCACGGGCAGCCCCGCGCGGCGCCTGACGCTGCTCGGCCTGATGCAGACGCTCGGCCGCAATGCGCTGAAGCCGTTCGTATCCGACACCGAGGCCGCGTGGCTCGAGCACGTGTCGAAGATCGATCCGGCGAGCCTGCCGGTGCGCGTGCGCACCAACCTGCCGGACTGGATCTACCAGGCGCTGTCGGCCCGCTTCGACGCCGAGGAACTCGCGCAGCTCGCCGCCGCGCTGAACTACCCGGCGCCGCTTGACCTGCGCGCCAACGCGCAGAAGGCGACGCGCGACCAGGTGATCGACGCGCTGCGCGCGAACGGGATCGATGCGGGCGAGACGCCGTTCGCGCCGCAAGGCGTGCGCGTCGTCGGCAAGCCGGCGCTCACGCGCCTGAAGCTGTTCGAGGAGGGTCAGATCGAAGTGCAGGACGAGGGCAGCCAGCTGCTGTGCTCACTGGTCGCGCCGCGCCGCGGCGAGATGGTCGTCGATTTCTGCGCGGGCGCAGGCGGCAAGACGCTCGCGCTCGGCGCGATGATGCGCTCGACCGGGCGCCTGTATGCGTTCGACGTATCGGAGAAGCGACTCACGAAACTGAAGCCGCGCCTTGCGCGCAGCGGGCTGTCGAACGTGAACCCGGTGCTGATCGACAGCGAGCACGATGCGAAGATCAAGCGGCTTGCCGGCAAGATCGATCGCGTGCTGGTCGACGCCCCGTGCAGTGGCCTCGGCACGCTGCGCCGCAACCCCGACCTCAAGTGGCGCCAGACGCGCACGTCGATCGAGGAACTCACGCCGAAGCAGGCGTCGATCCTCGCGAGCGCCGCGCGTCTCGTGAAGAAGGGCGGCCGGCTCGTGTACGCGACCTGCAGCGTGCTCGACGCGGAGAACGAGGCGATCGTCGAGCAGTTCCTGGCCGACCATCCGGACTTCGTGCTGGTGCCCGCGCAGAAGGTGCTGGCCGACCAGCGCATCGAAATCGAGACCGGTGACTACCTGTCGCTCTGGCCGCACCGCCATGCGACCGACGGCTTCTTCGCCGCGGTGCTGGAACGGCGCGCGCAGTAACAGCGACCCGGACGGACGATGGAGAGTCTGCAAAGCCGCCTGCTGTCGCACCGGCTGGCCTCGGTGATTCGCGATTTCCACCAGCCGGTGATGATCTGGCAGGCGGCGATCCTCGTCGGCGCGCTGTGTTTCGCATGGGTGGCGGCGCGCTTCGTGCACGGCCGGATCGATGCGCGCCGCAGGGCGGCCGGGCGCGTGCCCGGTGCGGGTGCGCAAAGCCTGAAGCGCGCGCTGTTCCCGTTGTTCGGCGGCATTTTCGTCGGCGTCGCGCAGCTCGCGTTCGACCCGTTCATGTCGACGTCGCTGCTGTCGCTCGCGCTCGTGCCGCTGTTCGGCATCGGGCTGATCTACGTGCTGTTCTTCTTTGCGCGGCGTGTGTTCGCGCGCGACGGACACTCGCATGCGTGGCTGTCGATCGTCGAGAAGATCGTGTCGACCGTCGTGTGGGCCGCGATGGTGCTGACCGTGCTCGGCATCCAGCGCGACGTGCTCGGCTGGCTCGACAGCGTGCAGTTCCGCGTTGCCAATGCGCATCTCACGCTGCTGTCGGTGATCTCCGGCGCGCTGTGGGTGTGCGTGACGCTGATGGTCGCGATGTGGCTCGGCTCGGTGTTCGAGGAGCGCCTCGCGCGCGCGAGCACGCTCGACGCGAACCTGAAGGTCGTGCTGTCGCGGGTCGGCCGCGCGCTGCTGGTGTTCGCGGCGATCCTGATCGGGCTGTCGCTCGTCGGCATCGACGTGACGGTGCTCGGGGTGTTCGGCGGCGCGGTGGGCGTCGGCCTCGGCTTCGGGTTGCAGAAGATCGCCAGCAACTACGTGTCGGGCTTCATCATCCTGCTCGATCGCTCGCTGCGGCTCGGCGATGCGATCAGCGTCGGCGGGCTGCAGGGCGTCGTCACGCAGATCCGCACGCGCTATACGGTCGTGCGTGGCCTCGACGGCAACGAGACGCTGATCCCGAACGAGAAGCTGATTACCGACGTCGTGCAGAACCAGTCGTCGTACCTGACGCGCGGTTACGCGAAGGTCGCCGTGCAGGTTGCCTATACGAGCGACGTCGAGCAGGCGCTGTCGGTGCTCGCGGAAGCCGCGGAGGGCGTGCCGCGCGTGCTCGCGGAGCCGGCGCCGACCCCGTACCTGGTCGGCTTCGGCGCCGACGGGATCGATCTGGAGCTCGGCTTCTGGATCGAGGATTCGGCGAAGGGCACGTCGGGCGTGCGTTCGGCCGTGAACCGCAACATCTGGCGGCTCTTCGGCGAGCACGGGATCTCGATCCCGTTTCCGCAGCGCGAAGTGCGCGTGGTCGGCCTGCCGGAGGGCTTTGCCACGACCGGCGTGGTGGCCGAGGGCGTGCCCGTGGCCGGCGGCGGCCCGGTGGACGGGCAGGCGTCGGCGGCTTAGGCACGGCGCGCGAGCCCGAATCGGGCAAGTTCGGCGGCCAGAACCGGATCGTGGAGCCTTCCGGGTCCGTCGATGGACTGTCCGCGTTGCGTCAAGACAAGAAAATATTCATTTTTTACAAAGACTTGGAACGGTTGAAGTAAAATTCCGGTCTACACGCGGTATGCTTTCATTTTTCTGACGCCTGCGCGAGCCGGCGTCGCTCTCATCACAGGTAACTGCCTTGTTGAATTCCCTGCTCGATTTTCTTTCCCACGGGCTCCTGCATTTTTCGTGGTGGCAGGTCGCGCTGTTCGCGCTGGCCGTCACGCACGTGACGATCATCGGCGTGACGGTCTATCTGCACCGCTGCCAGGCGCACCGCGCGCTGGAGCTGCATCCGATCGCGAGCCACTTCTTCCGCCTGTGGCTGTGGATGACGACCGGCATGCTGACGGGTCAGTGGGCCGCGATTCACCGCAAGCATCATGCGAAGTGCGAGACCGAGGAAGATCCGCACAGCCCGCAGACGCGCGGCATCTGGAAGGTGTTCCTCGAAGGCGCGGAACTGTATCGCGCGGAAGCGAAGAACGAAGAGACGATGCGCAAGTTTGGTCACGGCACGCCGAACGACTGGCTTGAACGCAATCTCTACTCGAAGTATCCGATTCTCGGCATCAGCATGATGATGGTAATCGACGTCGCGCTGTTCGGCGTGATCGGCCTGACCGTGTGGGCCGTGCAGATGGTCTGGATTCCGTTCTGGGCCGCCGGTGTCGTGAACGGCTTCGGCCACTTCTGGGGCTACCGCAACTTCAACTCGGCCGATGCGAGCACGAACCTGTTCCCGTGGGGCATCGTGATCGGCGGCGAAGAGCTGCACAACAACCACCACACGTTCGCGACGTCGGCGAAGCTGTCGAACAAGTGGTACGAGTTCGACATCGGCTGGATGTACATCCGCATCATGTCGGCATTTGGCCTCGCGAAGGTGAAGAAGGTCGCGCCGACGCCGCGCCTGAACAAGCCGAAGACGGTGCTCGACCAGGAAACGCTGCAGGCCGTGCTGTCGAACCGCTACGAAGTGATGGCGCGCTACGGCAAGGCCGTGAAGCGTGCGTACCGCCAGGAACTCGCGCACCTGAAGGAAATCGGCGGCGAGAAGTACCAGCTGATGCGCGGCGCGCGCAAGTGGTTCCACAAGGATGCCGACGGCCTCGACGAGCCGCAGAAGAAGCTGCTGCCGGAGATCTTCGCGAACAGCCAGAAGCTGCATACGTACTTCCAGCTGCGCCAGGATCTGGCCGCGATCTGGGATCGCTCGACCGCGTCGCGCGAACAGCTGCTCGCGCAATTGCAGGATTGGTGTCATCGCGCGGAACAAAGCGGCATCAAGTCGCTGCAGGAATTTGCGACGCGCCTGCGTCGCTACGCCTGATTCGAAATCGATTAGAATCTCAGGACGTCACAAACCCCGCGTTGGCGGGGTTTTTTCTTTTGGGCGGCCGGTTTTCGAAGGACGGCCGGAGGTGCCGGAAGTCGTGTGAGGATTGGGGGCGTGTCGACGTGGCGCCCCGGGGCGAATGTAGAGGATGGGGCTGGGGGTGGTGCGGAAGCGCCAACTCTGGTCGACCGCGAAGCATGGGACCAGAGTAAGCGCTAAAGCGCTAACTCTGGTCGACAGGAGATATGGAGATGCAATCGACGATCAAATCCGTCGAGTACGACCGGCCGGTCTCGGCAGGGACCGTCTGTGGCGTCGGGCAAGCGTGGGCCAAAGTGCCCGATGCACCGTCCGCCGAAGAACGCGCCGCACTGAAGGCGCGCATCAAGGCACTGCTCGCCCGTGAAAAGGCCGTGCTCGTCGCTCACTACTACGTGGATGCCGAACTGCAGGAGCTGGCCGACGAAACCGGCGGTTGCGTCGCCGATTCGCTCGAAATGGCTCGCTTCGGCCGCGACCACGACGCGCAGACGCTCGTCGTCGCCGGCGTGCGCTTCATGGGCGAAACCGCGAAGATCCTGAGCCCCGGCAAACGCGTACTGATGCCCGATCTCGATGCGACCTGCTCGCTCGATCTCGGCTGCCCGGTCGACGAATTCTCCGCGTTCTGCGATGCGCATCCCGACCGCACCGTCGTCGTCTACGCGAACACCAGCGCCGCCGTGAAGGCACGCGCGGACTGGATGGTCACGTCGTCGATCGGCCTCGAGATCGTCGCCGACCTGCACGCGCGCGGCGAGAAGATCATCTGGGCACCCGATCGCCATCTCGGCAGCTACATCCAGAAGAAAACCGGTGCGGACATGCTGCTGTGGCAGGGTTCGTGCCTCGTCCACGACGAATTCAAGGGCATCGAGCTCGACCTGCTGCGCGCGGAATACCCGGACGCAAAGGTGCTCGTGCATCCCGAGTCGCCGGAAAACGTCGTCGCACAGGCGGACGTCGTCGGCTCGACGACGCAGCTGATCGACGCAGCCGTGAAGTTCGACGCGACGCACTTCATCGTCGCGACCGATCTCGGCATCCTGCACAAGATGCAGCTCGCGGCGCCCGGCAAGACCTTCATCGCCGCGCCGACGGCCGGCAACAGCGCGACCTGCAAGAGCTGCGCGCATTGCCCGTGGATGGCGATGAACGGCCTCGCGAACCTCGCCGACGTGCTCGAACGCGGTCACAACGAGATCTTCGTCGATCCCGCGATCGGCGTGCGCGCGCGTCTGCCGATCGACCGGATGCTCGATTTCGCAGCGGCGCACAAGAAGCGCGTGCAGGCGAGCGGCGATCTGCAGCGCGACCAGCAACTGTTCGCGAACGTGGGGGCTGCATGACTGGCGCAGTCTCCCCGTTGTTCGAGGCCGTCCGCGCACAATACGGCGTTGCATTCGACGAAGCGATCGCGCGCAACGTCGCCGATGCGATCGCCGAAGACGTCGGCACCGGCGACCAGACCGGGCGCCTCGTGCCGGCCGGCGAGCGGCGCCGTGCGCGCATCATTGTGCGCGAGGAAGCGGTGCTGTGTGGCGTGCCGTGGTTCGAGGCCGTCATCGCGCGGATCGATCCGTCGATCACCGTGCAATGGCACTATCGCGAAGGCGACCGGATGACGTCGGATTCGACGGTCTGCGAACTCGAAGGGCCGGCGCGCGCGCTGTTGACGGCAGAGCGCAACGGGCTGAATTTCCTGCAATTGCTGTCGGGTGTCGCGAGCGCGACGCGCCGTTACGTCGATCGCGTCGAAGGCACGCGCGCGAAGATTCTCGATACGCGCAAGACGCTGCCGGGCCTGCGGCTCGCGCAGAAGTACGCGGTGCGGGTCGGTGGCGGCGAGAACCAGCGTCTCGCGCTGTACGACGGCATCCTGATCAAGGAAAACCACATCGCGGCAGCCGGCGGCGTCGGCGAAGCGCTCGATGCGGCGTTCGCGCTGGATTCGGGCGTGCCGGTGCAGGTCGAAGTCGAGACGCTCGCGCAGCTCGACACGGCGCTCGCGCATGGCGCGCAGTCGGTGCTGCTCGACAACTTCACGCTCGACATGATGTGCGAAGCGGTGCGCGTCGCGGCCGGCAAGGCCGTGCTCGAGGTGTCGGGCGGCGTCAATTTCGATACGGTGCGCACGTTCGCGGAGACGGGCGTCGACCGCATCTCGATCGGCGCGCTGACGAAGGACGTGCGCGCGACCGACTATTCGATGCGGATCATCGACTGACCGCGTGTCATACCGTCTGACGAAAAAGCCGTTGGCGCGCAACCGCCAACGGCTTTTTTTCTGTGTGTGGCAGCCGGGGAGGGTGTACCGGTCAGCGGCGGCGCAAGCGCGGCGTGAGCACGCTCGGCAGCGCCTTCGGTAGCGTGTGCGGCCAGTCGCGGCTGTAGTGCAGTCCGCGGCTTTCGCGGCGCGAGTATGCGCTCTTCACGATCAGCGTCGCGACGTCGACGAGATTGCGCAGCTCGAGCAGGTCTCGCGTCACGCGGAAATTCGCGTAGTACTCGTGGATCTCGTCGCGCAGCAGCGACAGCCGGTGCTTCGCGCGTTCGAGGCGTTTGTCGGTACGCACGATGCCGACGTAGTTCCACATCAGCCGGCGCAGTTCGTCCCAGTTGTGCGCGACGACGACTTCCTCGTCCGCATCCGATACGCGGCTTTCGTCCCACGCCGGCAGCGTGGCCGGCGCTTCGGCGTCGAAGCCGGCCGCTTCGATCGCCTCGGCGGCCGCGCGGCCGATCACGAGGCATTCGAGCAGCGAGTTGCTCGCGAGGCGGTTCGCGCCGTGCAGCCCCGTGTACGACGTTTCGCCGACCGCATACAGGCCAGCGAGATCGGTGCGCCCCGCGAGGTCGGTGACGACGCCGCCGCACGTGTAGTGCGCGGCCGGCACGACTGGAATCGGCTGCTTCGCGATGTCGATGCCGAATTCGAGGCAGCGCGCATGGATCGTCGGGAAGTGTTCGCGCAGGAACGCTTCCGGCTGATGGCTGATGTCGAGATACACGCAGTCGATCCCGCGCTTCTTGATCTCGAAGTCGATCGCGCGCGCGACGATGTCGCGCGGTGCGAGTTCCGCGCGTGGATCGTGCGCGGGCATGAAGCGCGTGCCGTCCGGCAGCTTCAGCAGGCCGCCTTCGCCGCGTACGGCTTCCGAAATCAGGAACGATTTCGCATACGGATGGAACAGGCAGGTCGGGTGGAACTGGATGAATTCCATGTTCGACACGCGGCAGCCCGCGCGCCACGCCATCGCGATGCCGTCGCCGGTCGCGGTGTCGGGGTTCGTCGTGTACAGGTAGACCTTGCCGGCGCCGCCGGTTGCGAGCACCGTGTGCGGCGCTTCGATCGTGATCGTGCGGTCGTTGTCGACGTCGAGCGCATACAGCCCGTGACAGCGGCGGCCGGGCAGGCCGAGCCGATCCGACGTGATCAGGTCGATCGCATGGTGGTTTTCGAAGAACGTGATGTTCGGATGCTGGCGAGCGCGGTCGGACAGCGTCGCGAGCACCGCATGGCCGGTCGCGTCGGCCGCGTGGATGATCCGGCGGTGACTGTGGCCGCCTTCGCGCGTCAGGTGGAAGCCGAGTTCGGCCGCATCGTCCTTCGTGAACGGCACGCCCTGCGAGATCAGCCATTCGATCGCTTCGCGGCCGTGCTCGACGATGTAGCGCGTCGCGCCTTCGTCGCACAGTCCGCCGCCGGCGACCAGCGTGTCGTCGACGTGGTTCTCGATGCTGTCCGCCGAGTCGAGGACGGCCGCGATGCCGCCTTGCGCGTTATCGCTCGCCCCCTCCATCATCGAACGTTTCGCGATCAGCGCGACACGTCGCGTGCTGGCCAGGTTGAGTGCGACCGACAGCCCTGCCAGGCCGCTGCCGACGATCGCCACGTCGAATTTCATGCTGCATCTCCATCGTTACGCTTTAGATCTTGTGCGTTCCGTCGGCCGTGACCGCGGAAAGGGGAGAGCATACCGCGTCGGGCTCGCGCGTGCGCGCAAAACAAAAAGCCCCGCATGTGCGGGGCTTTTCGGTCGCCGTCAGGCTAGCAGAAACCGGAGATTACTTGATCTTGGTTTCTTTGTATTCCACATGCTTGCGGACGACGGGATCGAACTTCTTGATCGCCATCTTTTCCGGCATGTTGCGCTTGTTCTTCGTGGTCGTGTAGAAGTGACCCGTACCAGCGGTCGACTCGAGCTTGATCTTGTCGCGTGCGCCTTTTGCCATGATTATGCTCCTTGGGCTTAGGCTTCGCCGCGTGCGCGCAGGTCAGCGAGCACGGAATCGATGCCGTTCTTGTCGATCAGGCGCAGGCCGGCGTTCGAAACGCGCAGGCGCACCCAGCGGTTTTCGCTCTCCACCCAGAACCGGCGGTTTTGCAGGTTCGGCAGGAAGCGGCGCTTCGTCTTGTTGTTTGCGTGGGAAACGTTGTTGCCGCTCATCGGCGCTTTCCCAGTTACTTGGCATACGCGTGCCATGAGAGCACTCCTAATACGCTAAATTCGGGGTTCGATCGCCGATGAAGGTTCCATCGCACCGCCACGTGATCCATGGCTGCACTCAGAACGCCGAAGCCTTTACAGACAAGGCCCTTCGATGGCTAGAACTGGTTGGAAAAAAGACAGACGACGATTCTAGCAGAAAAAGTTCCGAAAAATCAAACCCAATTTCGCTTCGTCGTTGCGGCGCCCCCGGGGTGGGGTGCCGGGCCACAGTCTACAACCAACCGGCGCGTGCGAACGAAAATGTATCAGCTGTGCCGACGACGACGTGATCGAGCAGCTTTGCGTCGACGAGCGTGAGCGCGTCGTGCAGCGCGCGCGTCAGGCGGCGGTCTTCCGCACTCGGCTGTACGGCACCGGACGGGTGGTTGTGCGCGATGATCAGCGCGGCGGCATTCAGCGCGAGCGCGCGGCGCACGATCTCGCGCGGATAGACGGCCATGCGCGTCAGCGAGCCGCGCGCGCTTTCTTCCACGTCGATGAGGCAGTGACGGGCATCCAGGTACAGCGTGACGAACACCTCGTACGGACGCGTGCCGATTCGCAGCCGCAGATAGTCCTCGACGGCGCCCGGCGAATCGATCAGCGTGCGCGTGCGTGCCTTTTCGGCCAGCGCGCGTCGCACGATCTCGGTCACGGCGATCAGCAGCGCGGAGCGCGCCGCGCCGATGCCGGGGTGTGTCGCGAACACGTGCGGCTCCGCGTCGAGCATGTCGCGCAGCGAGCCGCCGAACCGGGCGAGCAGCGCGCGGGCGCTGGCGAACACGTCGCGGCCGCCGCCGCCGGTGCCGAGCAGCAGCGCGATCAGTTCGGCGTCGGTCAGCGAGTCCGGGCCGCGCTCCAGCAGCCGCTCGCGCGGCAGGTCGGGGCGCCAATTCCGCGGGCGGCGCTTGCGCGGCAGCTCGGCGGTGCCGATACGGCGGGCCGCAGCGGCCGTGGCTTCGGCGGTGTCGCGACATTCGGTCGCCGGGGCGACGGGGCAGGGTGACAGCATGATCGAAACTCCATTGGCGGCGTGCGTGTGCGCGACGTCGTCGCACTTTCAGCCTTGCGCGCTCAGGTGACTTACAATATTGGCTTTGCGCCGGGCCTTTCGGCCAGTTCGGGCGCCGACGAACACGAGTCATTCATGAGCATCATCGATCTATCCGAAGTGAAGCCCGGTTCCCATGTCACACTGCATTACCGGCTTGCGCTGGCCGACGGCGCCGACATCGTCAACACCTTCTCCGACAAGCCCGCCACGCTGCTGCTCGGCGCGGGGCAACTGGCGCCCTCGCTGGAACAGATTCTGATCGGGCTCAGGGTCGGCGACCATTCGACTTTTCAGCTAACGCCCGAACAGGGGTTCGGTCCCCGCAATCCCGACATGCTCCAGCGCGTGACGCTGTCGACGCTGCGCGAGAACGGGATGGTCGGCGACGATTTCACGCCGGGCGACCTGATCGAGTTCAACGCGCCGGACGGCGGCCGCTATGCAGGGGTGCTGAAGGAAGTCAGCGAAACCTCGGCGCTGTTCGACTTCAATCATCCGCTCGCGGGCCAAGCGCTCACGTTCGAAGTGAAAATCATCGGAATCCTGTAATCATGAGCACCACCGATACGCTGTCCGGGCAGACCGTCGCCGCCGATGCCGAAATCCTGCTGGCCCAGCCGCGCGGCTTCTGCGCGGGGGTCGATCGCGCAATCGAGATCGTCGAGCGCGCGATCGCGATGCACGGTGCGCCGATCTACGTCCGTCACGAGATCGTCCACAACAAGTACGTGGTCGAGGATCTGAAGAAGAAGGGCGCGATCTTCGTCGAGGAGCTCGAGGAAGTGCCGGCCGGCAACACCGTGATCTTCAGCGCGCACGGCGTGTCGAAGGCCGTGCGCGACGAGGCGGACGTGCGCGGGTTGCGCATTTACGACGCAACCTGCCCGCTCGTCACGAAGGTGCACGTCGAAGTGGCGAAGATGCGCCAGGACGGCGTCGACATCGTGATGATCGGCCACAAGGGTCACCCGGAAGTCGAAGGCACGATGGGGCAGGTCGAGCGCGGCATGCACCTCGTCGAAAGCGTCGAGGACGTGCAGAAACTCGAACTTGCCGATCCCGAGCGCATTGCGCTCGTCACGCAGACGACGCTGTCCGTCGATGACGCGGCCGAGATCATCGGCGCGCTGAAGGCGAAATACCCGAAGATCCGCGAGCCGAAGAAGCAGGACATCTGCTACGCGACGCAGAACCGCCAGGATGCGGTGAAGTTCATGGCGCCGCAGTGCGACGTCGTGATCGTCGTCGGCAGCCCGAACAGCTCGAATTCGAGCCGCCTGCGCGAAGTGGCCGAGAAGCGCGGCGTGGCCGCGTACATGGTCGACGCACCCGAGCAGATCGATCCGGCGTGGGTGGCCGGCAAGCGCCGCATCGGCGTGACGGCCGGCGCATCGGCGCCCGAAGTGCTCGCCCAGGCCGTGATCGCGCGGCTGCGCGAACTCGGCGTGCGCAACGTCCGCGCACTCGACGGCATCGAGGAAAACGTGTCGTTTCCGCTGCCGCGCGGGCTGAACCTGCCGCCTGCCGCCTGATTGCCGCATCACACCGCAGTACCCCGAAGCGCGCCTCCCGGCGCGCTTTTTTTTGCGTCACGAAAACGAAATCGCAACCATTATTCACATTAATAGTGCAACCCGGTTGCTATACCCTTGCTTAACCGTCTCTCAAAATTGGTTGCAATGCAGGAAAACCCCATCGAATCAGGATTATTGGCGTCCTGTAAATGGAGTTACAATGCGCCCGTTTTCAGGCCGGAATGGCTTTGAAACAAGGTTTTGGCAAGGCGCGGGAGACCACTCGATGCATGTGAAGTTGGCTTACGCCATGTCTGTCGCCGCACCGGTTGCAATGCTTACCGGTTGCAGAAAAAAGAGCGACGACGGGGCGGGCAGGGAGGCTGCGGCATACGCCGTACCGGCGGCCAGCGACGTGCGCGCTGCCAGAACCGGTCGTGCGGCGCCGTCGGCGTGCCGCATTGCGCAATCGGACAGTGACAAGGATAACGGGGCACGTTTGGCGATCGAGGAATTCAACGCGCAGGGCCCGAAGATCGGCATGCATTCGTCACGGCGGGCAAGACGCGCCGGCGGCATGGCGACCAACCGGGCGACGGGCACGCGGTTGGCCCGACGACGGGCCGCCGACCGTGATGCGGCAGCAGGGCGCGTTGAACGACGGACGGCCGGGTTTCGGGGCAACGCAGGCAACGTGCAGATGTCACTGGTCCCCTTTCATTTCGATTCGACGAAACAGCGTGTCGCCGCGGCTCACCGCGTCGCGGCGGGCAGTCTGCTTCGTTTCACGAATTCCGACGCAGTCCTGACGAAAGTCGGGTGCCACCTTCGCGATGCCGGTTCGGGCGCCGCGCGGGCGGCGGCGGACGGCCCGCTTGCAACGCAGGCGACGGCGTCCGGCATCGGAGCGCAAATCCTTGGCGACAACGGCATGTGCGCCGTCAAGGTGGTCGAGCTCGCGGGCGACGCGGCGCGGAACCTGATCTGTCCGGACGCGGGGTTCGCACCGGCCGTGACGGAAAAAGGCATGGCATTCGGGAAACCGGAGACCGGCCGCTTCAGCACGCTGCCCTACGACTTCAAGGAGGCCAAGTACACCGTCCTCGATGTCGTGACGATTTAGCGACGGGACTCTTGATGGCACCGGAACAGTGCGGTGCTGTTTTTGTATCCGCTCCGGCGGCAAGTCCGGCCGTACAGGCCGGGCGGCGCGCGCCGGGACGATCCACCCTTACCGGTATCGACTAGTACCCGCAGTGTCGCCGAGAAGGCGCGATTCCTCGCTTACCCGCGGGGCGCAACGTCCTCCGGCAGCACGGGCCAAGGAGCTTTAAATGGATATTTTCGTCCAGCAGGTTCTCAACGGGCTGGTGCTCGGCAGTGTGTACGCCATCATCGCGTTGGGCTACACGATGGTGTACGGCATTCTCGGCATCATCAACTTCGCGCACGGCGACGTGCTGATGATCGGCGCGATGGTCGCCCTGTCGGCGATCACCGTGCTGCAGAACCACTTCCCCGAACTCGGCAACGTCGCGACGCTGACGATCGGCCTGGGCATCGCCGCGATCGTCTGCGCCTGCGTGGGCTACACGATCGAGCGCGTCGCGTACCGGCCGCTGCGCCGCGCACCGCGCCTCGCCCCGCTGATCACCGCGATCGGCGTGTCGATCCTGCTGCAGACCGCCGCGATGATCATCTGGTCGCGCAACCCGCTGCCGTTCCCGCAATTGCTGCCGACCGACCCGATCAACGTGATCAAGGCGACCGACACGACGCCCGGCGCCGTGATCTCGGTGACCGAAATCGTGATCATCGCGGTGGCGTTCATCGTGATGGCCGGCCTGCTGCTGCTCGTGCACAAGACCAAGCTCGGTCGCGCGATGCGTGCGATTGCCGAAAGCCCGAACACCGCGAGCCTGATGGGCGTGAACCCGAACTTCGTGATCTCCGCGACGTTCATGATCGGCTCCGCGCTCGCCGCGCTGGCCGGCGTGATGATCGCGTCCGAATACGGCAACGTGCACTTCTACATGGGCTTCATCCCGGGCATGAAGGCGTTCACGGCGGCGGTGCTCGGCGGGATCGGCAACCTCGGCGGCGCGATGGTCGGCGGCGTGGTGCTCGGCCTGATCGAGCAGCTCGGCGCGGGCTACATCGGCAACCTCACGGGCGGCGTATTCGGCAGTAACTACCAGGACGTGTTCGCATTCATCGTGCTGATCATCGTGCTGGTGTTCCGTCCGTCGGGCCTGCTGGGCGAACGTGTCGCGGATCGCGCGTAACGGAAGGGGAGCAAACAACATGACATCCATTCAACCGATCGAATCCTCGACGTCGCTCGTCGAAGAGCGCAACACCGCCAAGACCGTCATCATCGGCATCCTGACCGCGGCCTTCGTGATCGCCGCGCCGATCATCATCGGCTCGGCCGGCGGCAACTACTGGGTCCGCGTGCTCGACTTCGCGATGCTGTACGTGATGCTCGCGCTGGGCCTGAACGTGGTGGTCGGCTTCGCCGGCCTGCTCGACTTGGGCTACATCGCGTTCTACGCGGTGGGCGCGTACACGGCGGCGCTGCTGAGCTCGCCGCACTTGAGCTCGCAGTTCGAGTGGATCGCGGCGCTCGCGCCGAACGGGCTGCACGTGCCGTTCCTGCTCATCGTGCCGATCGCGATGGCGCTGGCGGCGACCTTCGGGATCCTGCTCGGCGCGCCGACGCTGCGCCTGCGCGGCGACTACCTGGCGATCGTGACGCTCGGTTTCGGTGAAATCGTCCGGATCTTCATGAACAACCTCGACCGTCCGGTGAACATCACCAACGGCCCGAAGGGGATCACGGGCATCGATCCGGTGCACGTCGGCGGCTTCAACCTGTCGCAGACGCACTCGCTGTTCGGCATCCAGCTGCCGTCGGTGTACATGTACTACTACCTGTTCGTGCTGTGCTCGCTGCTGGTGATCTGGGTGTGTACGCGCCTGCAGCATTCGCGTATCGGCCGCGCATGGGCGGCGATCCGCGAAGACGAGATCGCGGCGAAGGCGATGGGCATCAACACGCGTAACGTGAAGCTGCTCGCGTTTGCGATGGGCGCGTCGTTCGGTGGCCTGTCGGGTGCGATGTTCGGTTCGTTCCAGGGCTTCGTGTCGCCGGAGTCGTTCACGTTCTGGGAATCGATCGTGGTGCTGGCCTGCGTGGTGCTCGGCGGCATGGGCCACATCCCGGGCGTGATCCTGGGTGCGGTGCTGCTCGCGATCTTCCCGGAATTCCTGCGCTCGACGATGAGCCCGCTGCAGCATGCGATCTTCGGCCACGACATCGTCGATACCGAAGTGATCCGTCAGGCGCTGTACGGACTCGCGATGGTGGTCATCATGCTGTATCGCTCGGAAGGCCTGTGGCCCGCGCCGAAGCATGAGGACAAGATCGCGAAACTGGCAAAGCGCAACAGCAAGAAGCCGGTGCGCGCTTAACCGACGGACAAGGGGATATCACACATGAGCGACAAACAAATCCGACTGTCCGTCAAAGGCGTGAACAAGCGCTTCGGCGGCCTGCAGGCGCTGTCCGACGTCGGCCTCGAGATCAAGGAAGGCGAGATCTACGGGCTGATCGGCCCGAACGGTGCCGGCAAGACGACGTTCTTCAACGTGATCACGGGTCTTTACACGCCGGACTCCGGCGAGTTCAGGCTCGACGGCACGCAATACCAGCCGACCGCGGTGCACCAGGTCGCGAAGACGGGCATCGCGCGCACGTTCCAGAACATCCGGCTGTTCGGCGGGATGACCGCACTCGAGAACGTGATGGTGGGCCGCCACGTGCGCACCAAGCACGGGCTGCTCGGCGCGGTGTTCCAGACGCCGGCCGAACGCCAGGAAGAGCGCGAGATCAAGGAACGCGCGATCGAGCTGCTCGAATACGTCGGCGTGCTGCAGTACGCGGACTACACGTCGCGCAACCTGTCGTACGGCCACCAGCGCCGTCTCGAGATTGCGCGGGCCCTTGCGACCGACCCGAAGCTGCTCGCGCTCGACGAGCCGGCGGCCGGGATGAACGCGACCGAGAAGGTCGAACTGACGCGCCTGCTCGACAAGATCCGCTCGGACGGTCGCACGATCCTCTTGATCGAGCACGACGTGAAGCTCGTGATGGGGTTATGCAACCGGATGACGGTGCTCGATTACGGCAAGGTGATCGCCGAGGGTCTGCCGCAGGACGTGCAGAAGAATCCGAAGGTGATTGAGGCATATCTCGGCGCAGGGGTGCACTGATGGCAGCGGCAATGTTGAAAATCAAGGGCTTGCAGGTCAACTACGGCGGCATCCAGGCCGTCAAGGGTGTTGACATGGAAGTCCGCCAGGGCGAGCTCGTGACGCTGATCGGCGCGAACGGCGCAGGCAAGACCACGACGATGAAGGCGATCACGGGCCTGAAGCCGTACTCGGCGGGCGACATCGAGTACGACGGCAAGTCGATCAAGGGCGTGCCTGCGCACGAACTGCTCAAGCGCGGCCTCGCGATGGTGCCGGAAGGCCGCGGGATCTTCGCGCGGATGTCGATCGTCGAGAACATGCAGATGGGCGCGTACCTGCGCAACGACAAGGAGCAGATCAAGAAGGACGTCGACCGGATGTTCGGCTTCTTCCCGCGCCTGAAGGAGCGTGCGACGCAGCTCGCGGGCACGCTGTCGGGCGGCGAGCAGCAGATGCTGGCGATGTCGCGCGCGATTCTGTCCAAGCCGAAGCTGCTGCTGCTCGACGAGCCGTCGATGGGCCTGTCGCCGATCATGGTCGAGAAGATCTTCGAAGTGGTGCGCGAGATCTCGAAGGAGGGGATCACGGTGCTGCTGGTCGAGCAGAACGCACGCCTCGCGCTGCAGGCGGCCGACCGCGGCTACGTGATGGACTCGGGCACGGTCACGATGGAAGGCGACGCGAAGAAGATGCTCGACGATCCGAAGGTGCGGGCCGCGTATCTGGGCGAGTAAAACAGCGGATCTGGTGCGGCGCGGCGGCGGATGCCGGCGTGCCGCGCAAGGACGTTCGAAAAGCTGTCACGGGATGCCGTGACAGCTTTTTTTTCGTGCTTTTCGTGCCGCGTATTCGGAGGGCAACGGCATTCACGACACGCACATGAACCAGGGTTCGACGGGCTCGAACTACCTGCACCGCGCGGGCGATGACCACAACGATCACAACGACGTGTGGCAGGACGGCGCGCTGATCGTGCGCGTGAGCGAGTCGCAATGGGCCGCGTATTGCGCGGCGTTCGGGCAGCAGGCCGTGCCGACCGACGCGCTCGGCAACCCACTGCCGGGCGCGGTGCCGATCACGCGCTGAGGGTGGCGACTGCCGGCGTCAGGCGGCCGGCAGTGTCTTGCCGAACGAGATGCGTTCTTCGACGCGATAGCCGAGCGCCGCATAGAAGCGGCACGCATCGTCGTTGCCGGGCAGTACCTGCAGGTTGATCTTCAGGCAGCCGCGCGCGGCGAGCGCGCGTTCCGCATGCGCGATCAGCGCGCGGCCGATGCCGAGTCGCCGCGCGTCGTGCGACACGCCGAACGAGTAGAGCCAGCCGCGATGTCCGTCGAAACCCGCCATCAGCGTGCCGACGACCCGCGCGCCGCAGGTCGCGACGAAGAACAGCTCCGGCTGCGTTGCGAACTTCAGCTCGATCGATCGCAGCGGATCGCGGTGCGGCGGCGCACCGGCTTCGTCGTACTGCGGGAACGCGTCGCGCCAGACTGCAAGCACGGCATCGGTGTCGGCGCGTTCGAACGGGCGGATGGCGACAGCATCGGCGGCGGCATCCATCGCGGGGGTCTCCTTAGAGCGTATCGAGGATCGACCGCAGCATCGCCATCATCTGGTCGATTTCCTCGGTCGTCACGTTCAGCGCGGGCATGAAGCGCAGCAGGTTCGGGCGGGCTGCGTTGAGCAGCAGGCCGTCGGGCTGCATGTCGCGCGCCTTCTCGACGATCTGCGGGCCGATGTCCTTGCCGAGCAGCAGCGCGCGCAGCAGGCCTTCGCCGCGTTCGCCTTCGAAGCCGCGCTCCTCCGACAGTTCGAGCAGCTTGCGCTTCAGGTATTCGCTGCGCGCGCGCACGCCTTCGAGGAAGCCCGGCGCGACGAGCTGCGAGATCACCGAATAGCCGGCCGCCGTCATCAGCGGGTTGCCGTTATACGTGCCGCCCTGGTCGCCGGCCTCGAACACCGCGACGTTGGCCTTCGACAGCAGCGCGCCGAGCGGCACGCCGCCGCCGATGCCTTTCGCGAGCGTCATGATGTCCGGCTCGATGCCGGACAGCTCGTACGCGAACAGCGTGCCGGCGCGCCCGCAGCCGCTCTGCACTTCGTCGACGATCAGCAGCAGGTTGTGCTGCTTCGTCAGCGCGCGCAGCGCCTGCATGAATTCACGCGTCGCCGGAATCACGCCGCCTTCGCCCTGGATCGGCTCGAGCATCACCGCGACGGTCTTGCCGGTGATCAGCTTCTCGACCGAGTTGATGTCGTTCAGCTCGGCCTTCGGGAAGCCCGGCACCTGCGGTGCGTAGATCGTGTCCCAGCCCGGCTTGCCGCTGGCCGACATCGTCGCGAGCGTGCGGCCGTGGAAGCTGTGGTCGAACGTGATGATCTCGTATGCGCCGTTCTTGAACTTGCGGCCCCACTTGCGCGCGAGCTTGATCGCGCCTTCGTTCGCTTCCGCGCCGCTGTTCGTGAAGAACACCTTGTCGAATACGCTGTGCTGCGTGAGCAGGTCCGCGAGCTTCGCCATCGGTTCGTTGTAGAACGCGGGCGACGGGTTCAGCAGCTTCTCGGCCTGCGTCTTCAGCGCTTCGACGATGCCGTCGTTGCAGTGGCCGAGACTGTTGACGGCCCAGCCCTGAATGAAGTCCAGATAGCGCTTGCCCGTGTGATCGTAGAGCCACGAACCCTTGCCGTGCGTAAACACGATGTCGGGGCGGTTCGTGATGTACATCAGCGAGTCGATCGGGTAATCGTTCAGGGGCATGGCAGCAGACTCCAGCGGGCGTTGAAAGGGAAACGGGCAATAAAAAAGCCACGGAAGGCCGTGGCTGGTGGATCGAACAGCTTGTGCGTAACCGGTGAAGCGGAGAAGGGTTACGCGCGAGTCCGTGACGAGCCGGCGGCATCCGGGCGGAGCGGCGAGCGGCGACGTCGGAGAGCGGACAGGAAGCGGTTCATGTGCGCAAGCATAAGGCATCCCGCGCCCCACTGTAAACCGCCGCGATGCCACGGATGTGACACGGCGGCGCGCAGCGGGGGACGCGGGCGCGCCCGGTGTTCAGACCGGATGCGCGAGATCGGCGGCGCTCGTGAACGAATCCGCGTAGAACTCGTCGGCCGGCAGCGCGTGGTGCTGCGTGAAGTCGCGCTGCGCGGATTCAACCATCACCGGCGCGCCGCATGCGTACACCTGATGGCCCGACAGATCGGGCAGGTCCTCGATCACCGCGCGGTGGACGAAGCCGGTGCGGCCGGTCCACTGGTCGGCGTCGTCCGGTTCGGACAGCACCGGCACGTACGTGAAGTTCGGGATCTCGCGCGCCCATTGCTCGGCGAGCTCGCCGAGGTAGATGTCCTGCTTGCGGCGAGCACCCCAGTACAGCGTCATCGGGCGCGTGATGCCCGTGTGCTTCACGTGCTCGACGATCGCCTTGATCGGCGCGAAGCCGGTGCCCGACGCGAGCAGCACGATCGGCTTGTCGGAGTCCTCGCGCAGGAAGAACGTGCCGAGCGGGCCTTCGAAGCGCAGGATGTCGCGCTCCTTCATCGCGCCGAACACGTGGTCGGTGAACTTGCCGCCCGGCATGTGGCGGATGTGCAGCTCGATCGGGCCTTCCTCGTGCGGCGCGTTCGCCATCGAGTAGCTGCGACGCGAGCCGTCCTTCAGGATGAATTCGACGTACTGCCCCGCGAGGTATTGCAGGCGCTCGTTGGCGGGCAGCTGCAGCTTCACGACCATCACGTCGTCGGCGCGGCGCTCGAGCGCGGCGATCCGGCACGGCAGCTTCTTCACCTGCACGCCGTCGACGCCGGCGATTTCACGCACGTCGATCTCGAGGTCGCATTGCGCCTTCGAGCAGCACAGCAGCGCGAGGCCGCGCGTGCGTTCGTCGTTGGACAATGCCGACGCGGCGTGCGGGCCTTGTTCGATCTGGCCCGACACGATCTGGCCCTTGCAGGAGCCGCACGCGCCGTTCTTGCACCCGTACGGCAGATGGACGTTCTGGCGCAGCGCCGCCGCCAGCACGGTTTCGTCCGACTCGACCTGGAACTGCCGGCCGCTTTGCTTGAGAGTAACGTTGAATGCCATAGAACCAAATAGAACAAAATGTGGGGACCGTGCATGTCGCGCACGGCAGCTACAATGCAAACCCGTTGCGCGCCGCGCAACGGTGGCTACTGATTTCGCAACCAACATGATCGCGACTCGAATCCTGCGCCGGCCGCGCGCACTGATCGTCGGCTGCGGCGACGTCGGGCTGCGCTGCGTCGCGCAGTGGCGCGCCGCGCGCCGCAACCTGCGCATCGTCGCGCTGACGAGCCATCCGGGCCGCTGCGACGAATTGCGCGCGGCCGGCGCGACGCCGATCGTCGGCAACCTGGATCACCGGGCGACACTCGTACGGATCGCCGGGCTTGCCCGCACGATCCTGCATCTCGCACCGCCGCCATCCGACGGCCGCGACGATCGCCGCACCCGTGCGTTGATCGCCGCATTGTCCGTGCCTGCACGGCGACCCCGCGCACCGTCGGTGTCTTCGGTGGGCCGGCTTCGCACGCTGCGCGCCGCGACCCGACAGGCCGGCATGCCGCTTCAGGCAGCGCGTATTGTACCCGACGCCCTTCGCGCGCCGACGCTCGTCTATGCCAGTACGACGGGCGTATACGGCGATTGCGGCGGGGCGCGAATCGATGAAACGCAGCCGCTGCGCCCCGCGAATCCGCGCGCGTTCCGGCGCGTGTCGGCAGAGCGCCAGCTGCGGGCGGCGACGGTGCGCGGCGTGCTGTCCGCGCGCATCGTGCGCATTCCCGGCATCTACGCGGCGAACCGATTGCCGCTCGCGCGGCTCGAACGCGGCACGCCGGCGCTCGAGCCGGCCGACGACGTCTACACCAATCACATCCATGCGGACGATCTCGCGACGATCCTGCGCCGCGCGGCCGTGCGCGGCAAGCCGGCGCGCGCCGTGCACGCGTCGGACGACAGCGAACTGCGGATGGGAGAGTATTTCGACCGGGTCGCACAGGCATTCGGCCTGCCGCCGCCGCCGCGTATCAGCCGCGCGGACGCCGAGCATCAGCTCGAGCCAACGCTCCTGTCGTTCATGCGCGAGTCGCGGCGCCTGTCCAATGCACGGCTCAAGACCGAATTGTGCGTGACGTTGCGCTATCCAACCGTAGACGAATTCCTTCAAACGCTCGCGCCGCGCAGCGCGTCAGGTCAGCGCCGGTAACGCCTCGATCAGCAGGAAGCACAGCAACGCGCCGATCAGCGCGCCAATCAGGTTCGGATGATATTTGTGCTTCATGTGCATCGTGGCCAGCAGCGCGCCGATCACGATGGCGCCCATGACCGCGAACGCGATCGTCACGTACGACAGTTCGAACGAATGGTTGATGTTCATGATGTCTCCCCTGCATTGCTGCTCTTACAGCTTGTGATTTCAGTATAGCGGGGGAACGTTCGGCCGCGATGCGGCCGGACTTCGAACGGTCGTGCGGATTTTCCCTTACAGGGTTTTGACGGGATTGCGCAGGGCTGAAAGGTCGCTTTCCCCGAGCCAGCGCCACGCGCCGGGCGCCAGGTCATCCGGCAGCGTGAAGCCGCCGATGCTTTCGCGGTGCAGTGCCTCGACGCGATTGCTGGCCGCGGCGACCATGCGTTTCACCTGATGATATTTGCCTTCGAGGACGGTCAGCGCGAGCGCATGCGTGTCGCGCGCGTCGGCGGCGACCGCCGCGATCGGCTTCGGCTCGCCGTGGAGCTGCACGCCGGCGCGCAGCGCGTCCAGCTGGGTGTCGTCGAGCGGGTGGCGCACGGTCGCGACGTAGGTCTTCGGCACCTTGCGCTTCGGCGACGTGTACGCATGCACGAACTGGCCGTCGTCGGACAGCAGCAGCAGGCCCGTCGTGTCCTGGTCCAGGCGGCCGACGCACTGCACGCCACGCGCGACGAGCGGCGCGGGCAGCAGGCTGAACACGCTCGCGTGGTGTTGCGGCTCGCGCGAACACTCGTAGCCGGCCGGCTTGTTGAGCGCGAGATACGCGCGGGCGTGGAACGGCCACGCGGTGTCGTCGACCGTGAACACCAGGCCGTCGGTGTCGAACGACGCGTCGGGGTCGGTCGCGCTCGCACCCGCGACGGTGACGCGGCCCGTTTCGATCAGGCCGCGGCACTGGCGGCGCGAGCCGAAGCCCTGCGTGTAGAGAATGCTTTCGAGATCCATAGCGCGCGCATTCTATCAAGCCGCGTGCCGGCACCGGCACGAACCCGCCCGCGCTGGTAAGCTGCCGGAGCGCTGCGCGCGCTCATCCTTCGCGACCGACGGCCGTCGCACGCAAGGGACGTTCGGCTTCAGCGAGAAGTCGTGCCACGGCGGCGGCAGGCCCGTGCCAGAGCTGCCGCCGTCTTCATCCGCCACGGAGTTTGCCGCATGAATCCGACGACGCTCGATGCACTCGCCGATTTTCCCCGCCAGCTCGAAGCCCATTTCGCCGCCGTGCCGGACGGCTACGCGCGCTGGACGCCCGACGACTGGAGCGGCATCCCGAGCGAGCACTTCTCGCCGCTCGGGCAGCTCTGCCACGTGCGCGACATCGAGATCGACGGCTATCACGTGCGGCTGCGGCGGATGCTCGAGGAAGACCACCCGCTGCTCGTGTCGGTCGACGGCGACGCGCTCGCGATCGCGCGCCGCTACGACGCCGCGTACGCATCCGACGTGCTCGCGGCGATTCGCGACGCACGGCGCGAGACGCTCGACCTCGTGGCGCGCCTCACGCCCGATCAGTTTGCACGCACCGGCGAGTTCGAAGGCTATGGCGCGGTGACCGTGCGCGGCCTCCTTCACTACCTGTGCAGCCACGACCAGCAGCATCTGGCCGGCATGCAGTGGCTGCTCGGCAAGATCGACGCGGTGCTGTACACACGGTGATTCGCGTGGCGCCGGGGCCGCGCATCATATCGCGCCGAGCCGATTTCGCGGCCGCTGTCGGTGGGGCAGCCCGCCATTCCCGCCGCTCGATTGGAGCGCTTTTCTGGATAATCCATCCAGCCGCGCCGGGCTGACCGGTGCGTTGCGCGTGCCTACACTCCTAGCTTCATTCAACGCTAAAAGGAGTCAACCGTGGCTACTCACACGCTCGCAGACAAGGTCGTCCTGATCGCAGGCGGCGCCAAGAATCTCGGCGGCCTGATCGCCCGGGACCTGGCCGGCCACGGCGCGAAGGCGGTGGCGATTCACTACAACAGCGCGGCGTCGCAGGCGCAGGCCGAGGAGACGGCCGCCGCCGTGCGCGCGGCCGGCGCGCAAGCCGCGACGTTCCAGGCCGACCTGACGACGGCCGCCGCGGTCGAAAAACTGTTCGACGACGCGAAGCAGCGCTTCGGCAAGATCGACATCGCGATCAACACCGTGGGCAAGGTGCTGAAGAAACCGTTCACGGAAATTTCGGAGGCCGAATACGACGAGATGTTCGCGGTGAACAGCAAGTCGGCGTTCTTCTTCATCAAGGAAGCGGGGCGGCACCTCGAGGATCACGGCAAGCTCGTCACGCTCGTGACGTCGCTGCTCGGCGCGTTCACGCCGTTCTATGCGGCCTACGAAGGGTCGAAGGCGCCGGTCGAGCACTTCACGCGCGCAGCGGCGAAGGAGTACGGCGCGCGCGGCATCTCGGTGACGGCGGTCGGGCCGGGTCCGATGGACACGCCGTTCTTCTATCCGGCCGAAGGCGCCGACGCGGTCGCGTATCACAAGACGGCGGCCGCGCTGTCGCCGTTCAGCAAGACGGGCCTCACCGACATCGAGGACGTCGTGCCGTTCATCCGTCACCTCGTGACCGACGGCTGGTGGATCACCGGCCAGACGATCCTGATCAACGGCGGCTATACGACGAAGTAACGGGCCGTGTCGGCGGGCGCCGTGTGCGCGCGGGAACCCGCAATGGACCGTTTGCATGGACAATGGACGGGCGCGCGGGCACGAAGCTACGCGCCCGTTTCTTCTGTGCCGCAGGCATCGGCCGCGACGCCCGGCGTTTGCCGGTGACGGTCGTCCGAACCCACTTTTTCCACCCGCCGATGGACAAGCTGGACCAGGTCAGAATCTTCCTTCAGGTTGCCGAGATGGGCAGCTTCATCAAGGCCGCGCATGCGCTCGACGTGCCGCGCGCGACCGTGTCGGCGGCCGTCCAGCAGCTCGAGACGGCGCTTGGCACGCGCCTGTTGCACCGCACGACACGGCAGGTCCAGCTGACTGCCGACGGCGCGCTGCTGCTCGAGCGCGGCCGGCGGCTGCTCGCGGAGGCCGACGACCTCGATCGCCTGTTCCGCCGCCGCGACCGCGACGTGATCGGGCGGCTGAACGTCGACGTGCCGAGCCGGATCGCGCGTCGCGTGGTTGCGCCCGCGCTGCCTTCGCTGTTTCGCCAGTATCCGAAGCTGCAGCTCTCGCTCGGCTCGACCGACCGGTCGATCGACCTCGTGCAGGAAGGCGTCGACTGCGCGATCCGGGTCGGGCGGCTCGCGGACAGCAGTCTCGTCGTACGGCCGCTCGGGCAGTTTGCGCTGATCAACTGTGCGAGCCCCGACTACCTGCGCGAATGCGGCGTGCCCGAGCATCCGGATGCGCTCGCGCACGGCCACTGGGCGATCGGCTATGCGTCGCCGACGACCGGGCGCGAGCTCGGCTGGGAATACTGCGCGGACGGTGGGCGGCACACACTGGCGTTGCCGAGCCGCGTGATCGTCAACAACGCCGAAACCTATATCGCGAGCTGCATTGCCGGGATGGGGCTGATCCAGATTCCGCGGTTCGACGTCATGCATCTGCTCGACAGCGGTGCGCTGGTCGAGGTGATGCCCGGCCATCGGGCCGCGCCGATGGACGTGTCGGCCGTGTATCCGCATCGCCGGCACCGGTCGCGGCGGCTCAACGCGTTTATCGAGTGGTTCGGGGAGTTGATGGCGGATGCGCTGAACGACACGGGCACGAGTGCGAGCGGTGACTGAAGAAGGCCGCTGCGCCCGAATGCGCTGACTGCGATCGGCGGGTGCCGGCGGCATTCGCCATGTATTGCGGCCGGCGGGCGGCGGATCCGCCGCCGACGCGGGGCGCAAGCAGGTCGGCGAGTCTGATGTTCCTGAACCTCTCGCGGCGAATGCGATTCCCTGCGCTGGTCAGCACATGCCGCCATTGGCGCGCAGGATCTGGCCGTTGACCCACGCGCCGTCGGGGCCGGCGAGGAACGCGACGACGCCGGCGATGTCCTCGGGCTGGCCCAGCCGCTCGAGCGGGTTCAGCTTCGCCATGCGATCGACCAGCTCGGGGCTCTTGCCCTGCAGGAACAATTCGGTGGCGACCGGCCCCGGTGCGACGGCGTTCACGCTGATGCCGCGGCCGCGCATCTCCTGCGCGAGCACCTGCGTCATCCCTTCGACGGCCGCCTTGGTCGCGATGTACACGCCGTAGGTCGGCAGGCGCATGCCGATCACGCTCGACGTCAGATTGACGATGCGCCCGCCGTCGCGCACCCGTTTCGCCGCCTCGCGGCTGACGTTGAACGCCCCCTTCAGGTTGATCGCGACGGTCTGGTCGAAGGCCGCATCGTCGAACTCGGCGAGCGCGCCAAGCTTCATGACGCCAGCGCTGTTGACGACCACGTCGATGCGGCCGAACGCCTGCTCGGCCGCATCGAACAGTGCGGCCACCGCCGCCGGGTCGGCGACGTCCGCCTGTACCGCGATGGCTTCGCCGCCGTCGGCGGCGATCGCGTCGACTACTTCCCGGGCCGGGGCGGTGCCGCCGGCGTAGTTCACGACGACCCGGAAGCCGTCCCGGGCGAGACGGCGGGCGATTTCCGCGCCGATGCCGCGCGACGAGCCCGTGACGAGGGCGACCTGTTTCGATGCGTTCATGTCCTGCTCCTTGGTTCGTAAGTGCCGGACGATCCGGCGACAGGACTAATGTAGGTTTCCTCGACCAATAAAAATAATGAATAATGATCAGATCAAGAATGACTAAAAGTATGTCTCATGGGATTCGACAGCAGGCTCCTGAGCGGGATCGGCGTGCTCTCGGCGGTGATCGAGGCCGGTACCTTCGCGCGCGCGGGCGAGGCGATGGGACTGACGCAGCCGGCGGTGAGCCGCGCGGTCGCGCGGCTGGAAGAGCGTGTCGGTATCCGGATCTTCAACCGGACGGCGCGCGCGATCACGTTGACCGACGAAGGGCGGCGCTTCTACGAGGCCGTCGCGCCGCTGCTGGCCGGCATCGAGGAGGCGGCGGTCGACGCCGGCCGTTCCCGGGCGCGTGTCAGGGGGCGGTTGCGGGTCAACGTGGACGGCACCTTCGGCCACTATGTGCTGGCGCCGAGGATGGCCGAATTCCTCGACCGCTTCCCCGAGCTGTCCGTCGAGATCAGCGTGCGCGACCGGATGGGCGACCTCGTCGCCGACGGGTTCGACGTCGCGGTGCGTTTCGGCATTCCGGAGCCGTCGTCATACCGGGCGCGACTGCTGCTGGAGACGCACGTGCTCACCTGCGCGTCGGCGGCCTATGTCGCGCGTCACGGCGAGCCGAGGCACCCGCGGGATCTCGCGGACGGGCACCGCTGCGTGCTGATCCGCGACCCGGTGACGGGGCGGCCGTACGGATGGGAATTCCATCGCGGCAACGAGGTGGTGCCGTTCGACGCCGCCGGCCGGCTGACGGTCAACGATACGGGCGCGCTGCTCGGCGCGTGTGTCGGCGGGGAGGGCGTCGCGCAGTTGCTCGAACTCTACGCGAGAGACATCGTCGCTGAAGGCCGGCTGGTGCAGTTGCTGCCCGAGTGGGCGGACGAGACCTTCCCATTGTATGCGTATCACCACGCGTCGAACCTCGTTTCGGCGAAGGTGCGTGTGTTTCTCGACTTCGTGCGGGAGCTGACGGGTTGAGCGCATGCGGCGCAAGGCGACCGGTCATTCGGTGCGATGCGGGACGTTGTCCGGGAACGGATACGGCGCATGCGGTCCCGGCCATTCGGGTACGGGCGGCGCGGTCAGCACGTCGCATCCGCCCAGCACCAGCGAGAGCACCGCGGCGAGCACGCCGCGGCAGAGCGGGGATGATATCGTGCGCATGGGCATGGCTGCCTCCGTGCTGCGCGTCGATCATGATGCTTGGACCGGCGGGGAGCGGCGTGCGTTGCGGCGCGGGCGGCGAATAACAAAAAACCCGCGAAGCGATGTGCTTGCGCGGGTTTCGAGTGCAGCGCATGACGCTGCGAAAGCTGGTGCCCAGGGCCGGAATCGAACCGGCACGCCTTGCGGCGGGGGATTTTGAGTCCCCTGCGTCTACCAATTTCACCACCTGGGCTTGTGTTCCTGACCGCGCATGCGATTGTGCGCGGCGAAACGCGGATTATGGCGGAAAACGGGCCACCGGGCAAGCTGTCCGGCGACCGTTCGCGCGTTACTGGCTCAGGTAGACGAACCGGCCCTGCTTCACGATCCCCATCACGCTCGCGCGCTGATCGAGCCCCACGTGATCCTTGTCACTCGTGTTGACGACGCCGTTCGGCACGACGAGCTCGTGCGCGCGCTCGAGCTCGCGTCGCAGCGCCGCGCGGAACGCGGGCGTGCGGGGTTGCGCTGTCTTCAGCGCGCGGCCGATCGCGTCGGCGAGGCGCGGGTACACGCCCGCCGCGTCGCCCGCGAACTGCGTGACCGTACCGGCGCCGTATTTCGCCTCATACGCGTCGACGAACGCGAGCGCGGCCTTGCGGGCAGGATGGTCGGCGGGCAGCGTGCGCGCGACGACGACCGGCTGGGTCGGGAACAGCGTCCCGTCAACGTCCTTGCCGCCGAGCTTGATGAATTCCGGTGTCGCGATCCCGTGCGTCTGGTAGATCGCGCCCTTGTAGCCGCGCTCGATCAGCGTGCGCTGCGGCAGCACGGCCGGCGTGCCGGAGCCCGCGATCAGGATCGCATCGGGCTTCGCCGCGATCAGCTTCAGCGCCTGGCCGGTGACGCTCGCGTCGGTGCGGTTGAAGCGCTCGGTCGCGATCACGCGGATCTTGCGCACCTGCGCGAAGCGCGTGAACTCGTTCAGCCAGCTGTCGCCGTAGCTGTCCGCGAAGCCGATGAAGCCGACCGTCTTCACGCCGTGGTTGGCCATATAGCGCGTCATCACGTCGGCCATCGCGCTGTCGCTTTGCGCCATCTTGAACGCCCAGGTCCGCGCGCCTTCCTGCGGCTCGACGATCGCGCCGGAGCCGACCAGCGTGATCATCGGCGTCTGGGCGGTTGCCACCGCGTCGAGCGCCGCGAGCGCGGCCGGCGTGATGTTCGGACCGACCACGACGTCGACGTGATCCTCGTCGACCAGCTTGCGGATGTTGCGCACGGCGGTGCCCGGGTCGGATGCGTCGTCGAGCACCGTCACCTGCACCGGCTGCCCGGCGATCGTCTTCGGCCACATCAGGATCGCGTTCTTGCTGGTGATGCCGATCGCGGCGGCCGGGCCGGTCGACGACAGGTCGACGCCGACCTTCAGGTCGGCGTGCGCGGCCGCGCACGCGAGTACGAGGGCGGCGCCGGCGGCGCGGCGCAACAGGGCGGGAAGCGTCATGCGGGAATCTCCGTCGGGCAGCAAAAAGGGGCGCCAAGCGGGGAGCGGGCGCCCCTGCGTTTATACACGCGGGTCAAAGCTCGTACGATTCGGACTCGCCCTTGAGCGCCTGCTCGATCAGCTTGCGGTTCAACGTCGGCGACAGCAGCTCGACGAGCGTATACACATAACTGCGCAGGTAGGCGCCCTGCTTGAGCGCGACGCGCGTCACATTGCTGCCGAACAGGTGGCCGACCGGAATCAGCCGCAGGTTGCGGTCGCGCTCCGGATTGAACGCGATGTCGGCCATGATCCCGACGCCGAGGCCGAGCTCGACATAGGTCTTGATCACGTCGGCGTCGATCGCCTCGAGCACGATGTCCGGCGACAGCCCGCGCAGCGCGAACGCGTGGTTGATCTTCTTGCGGCCGGCGAACGCGTCGTCGTACGTGATCAGCGGGTACTGCGCGAGATCGTCCAGCGTGACCGGCTTGCGCTCGAGCAGCGGGTGGTCGGCAGGCACCACGGCCGCGTGATGCCACTGGAAGCAGGGCAGCGACACGAGTTCCTTGTAGTCGGCGATCGCCTCGGTCGCGATCGCAAGATCGGCCTGGTCGTGGATCACCATCTCGGCGACCTGCGTCGGGCTGCCCTGCAGGATCGACAGGTGCACCTTCGGGAAGCGCTTCTTGAACTCGGCGATCGCGGCCGGCAGCGAGTAGCGGGCCTGCGTGTGAGTGGCGGCGATCGTCAGGTTGCCCTGATCCTGTGCTGCATAGTCTTTTCCGACCCTTTTTAGGCTTTCAACCTCCTGCAGTATCCGCTCGACCGACGCGAGGATGATCCTGCCCGGCTCGGTGAGCGAGCGCACGCGCTTGCCGTGCCGCGTGAAGATCTCCACGCCGAGCTCGTCCTCGAGCTCGATGATCGCCTTCGATACCCCCGGTTGCGACGTGTACAGCGCCTTGGCGGCCTCGGTGAGGTTGAAATTCTGCCGGACGGCCTCGCGCACGAAGCGAAATTGGTGCAGGTTCATTTATAACCCTTCCGCATATCAACAGAATTTTTTAGTCGTTTGAAATATAAGGCGAGTTTATTACGATTCACCGGAGTTTTTCAAATATGGATATCTGTTTTCGTCATTAGCAATCCAGCCAGGCAGCGGAAGGCCGGCGGTGGCGGCGGAACGGAGATTCGGGCGCGACGTGGCTAGGACGTCGCGCAGTCACCACGAAAACCCTGGGGTCCCCGAATGTATCAGTACGACCAGTACGACCAGACGATCGTCGACGAGCGAGTCGCACAGTACCGCGATCAGGTGCGCCGCCGCCTGTCGGGCGAGTTGAGCGAAGACGAGTTCCGTCCGCTGCGCCTGCAGAACGGCCTGTACATGCAGCGCCACGCGTACATGCACCGCATCGCGATTCCGTACGGCAACCTGCGCAGCGAGCAGCTCCGCATGCTGGCGCGCATCGCCCGCGAACACGACCGCGGCTACGGCCACTTCTCGACCCGCTCGAACATCCAGTTCAACTGGGTCGAGCTGGAAGACACGCCCGAGATCCTCGCGAAGCTCGCGTCGGTGCAGATGCACGCGATCCAGACGTCGGGCAACTGCATCCGCAACATCACGGCCGACCAGTTCGCCGGTGTCGCGCAGGACGAGGAGATCGATCCGCGTCCGTGGTCCGAGATCCTGCGCCAGTGGTCGACGTTCCATCCCGAATTCGCATGGCTGCCGCGCAAGTTCAAGATCGCGGTGTCCGGCTCGAAGGACGACCGCGCGGCCGTGCAGATTCACGACCTCGGCGTGTACCTGAAGAAGAACGCGCAGGGCGAAGTGGTCGCGAGCATCCTCGTGGGCGGCGGCCTCGGCCGTACGCCGATCGTCGGTGCGGTGATCAAGGAAGACCTGCCGTGGCAGCACCTGATCACCTACTGCGAAGCCGTGCTGCGCGTATACAACCGCTACGGCCGCCGCGACAACCTGTACAAGGCGCGTATCAAGATCCTCGTGAAGGCGCTGTCGCCCGCGAAGTTCGCGCAGCAGGTCGAGGAAGAGTGGCAGCACCTGAAGGACGGCCCGTCGACGCTCACGCAGGCCGAACTCGACCGCGTGTCGCAATACTTCCAGCCGCCCGTCTACGAGAAGCTCGCCGACACCGATGCGTCGTTCGAACAGCACCTGCTCGAGAACAAGGCGTTCGCGCGTTGGGTCGAGCGCAACGTCGCACCGCACAAGGTGCCGGGCTATGCCGCTGTCACGCTGTCGCTGAAGGACCATCGCGTGGCCCCGGGCGATGCGACCGACGCGCAGATGGACCTGGTGGCCGACTGGGCCGACGCGTACTCGTTCGGCGAACTGCGCGTGTCGCACGAGCAGAACCTGATTCTCGCGAACGTGAAGAAGCGCGACCTGTTCGCGGTGTGGGAAAAGGCGAAGGCGGCCGGTTTCGCGACGCCGAACATCGGCCTGCTGACCGACATCATCGCGTGCCCGGGCGGCGACTTCTGCTCGCTCGCGAACGCGAAGTCGATCCCGATCGCGCTGGCGATTCAGCAGCGTTTCGACGATCTGGACTACGTGTACGACCTCGGCGACCTGTCGCTGAACATTTCCGGTTGCATGAACTCGTGCGGCCATCACCACGTGGGCAACATCGGCATCCTCGGTGTCGACAAGGACGGCGCCGAGTGGTACCAGGTGTCGCTCGGCGGCGAGCAGGGCACGGGCCAGAACGGCGCGCGTCTCGGCCGCGTGATCGGGCCGTCGTTCTCGGCGGAAGAAGTGCCGGACGTGATCGCGAAGCTGATCGACACGTTCGTCGAGACGCGCATCGACGGCGAGCGCTTCATCGACACGTACGACCGCATCGGCATCGCACCGTTCAAGGAGCGCGTGTATGCGGCGCGCCAGGCAGTGAACGCGTAACCAACCGGGTAGAGGGAATTTGCAGATGGCTTCGATTATCAAGAACCGCGCAGTGATCGACGACGCATGGCAGGTCGTGCGCGCGGCGGAAGACGGTGCGCTGCCCGCGGTCGACGCATTGCCGGCCGGCAAGGTGCTGGTGCCGTTCACCCTGTGGCAGGCCGAGCGCGCGGCGCTCGTCGCCACGAAGACGAAGGACGAACTCGGCGTGTGGCTCGCGCCGGACGGCGAGCCGGCCGATCTCGTGGCCGATTTCGATGCGATCTCGCTGATCGCCGTCGAATTCCCGCGCTTCGCGGACGGCCGCGGCTACAGCATCGGCCGCCTGCTGCGCGAGCGCCACGGCTGGAACGGCGAGCTGCGCGCGATCGGCGATGTGCTGCGCGACCAGCTGCTGTATATGTCGCGTTGCGGCTTCGACGCGTTCGCGGTGCGTGCCGACAAGGACATCCACGACGCGCTGAATGCGTTCGGCGAGTTCACGCAGCGTTACCAGGGCGCATTCGACGAGCCGGCGCCGCTGTTCCGCCGCCGCACCGCGGCAGTCGACACCAAGGTGAGCGCATGAGCAGCGCGACCGCACTGAGCCCGGAACTCGCCGCGAAGGTCGAGCGCCTCGACGCGCTGCTCGCGCAGATCGGCGCACGGCACGAGAAGGTGAAGTTCGCGAGCAGCCTCGCCGCGGAAGACATGCTGCTCACGCACGCGATCCTGTCGAAGGGCGTGTCGATCGGCATCTTCTCGCTGAACACCGGCCGCCTGCACGCGGAAACGCTGGGCATGATCGACCGCGTGCGCGAGCGCTACGGCTACGAGATCGAGCAGTTTCACCCGCAGCAGGACGCGGTCGACCAGTACGTCGCCGAGCACGGCCTGAACGCGTTCTACGAAAGCGTCGAGCTGCGCAAGTCGTGCTGCCACATCCGCAAGGTCGAACCGCTGAACCGCGCGCTGGCCGACGTCGGCGCGTGGGTCACGGGCCAGCGTCGCGAGCAGTCGGTCACGCGTGCGGAGCTGCACGAGGAAGAACAGGACGAAGCGCGCGGGATCGCGAAGTACAACCCGCTCGCCGACTGGACGGAAACCGACGTGTGGGCTTACCTGAAGGCGTTCGACGTGCCGGTCAACCCGCTGCATGCGCGTGGCTACCCGAGCATCGGTTGCGAGCCCTGCACGCGCGCGATCCGTCCCGGCGAGGACAGCCGGGCGGGCCGCTGGTGGTGGGAGTCGCGCGACACGAAGGAATGCGGGCTGCACATCACGATCACGCCGATTCCCGCGACAGCCGTTGCCGGCGCCGCGAACTGAAAGCCGACAAGAAACCGAATATTGCGCCGCCTGCGACAGCGGGCGGCACGAACCCAGAAGAGAAGGACTGAAATCATGAGCACGACGCTCGAGCAATCCGCCTTTGCCCCGCCCACCGGTGCCGACAGCCGCATGGGCCACCTCGACTGGCTCGAAGCCGAGTCGATCCACATCCTGCGCGAGCTGGTCGCCGAGTGCAGCAAGCCGGCGCTGTTGTTCTCGGGCGGCAAGGATTCGGTCGTCGTGCTGCACCTCGCGCTGAAGGCATTCGGCCTCGGCGCGAACCGCAAGACCACGCTGCCGTTCCCGCTCGTGCACATCGACACGGGCCACAACTACGAGGAAGTGATCGACTTCCGCGACCGTCGTGCGCAGGAGCTCGGCGCCGAGCTCGTGGTCGGCCATGTCGAGGATTCGATCAAGCGCGGCACGGTCGTGCTGCGCCGCGAAACCGATTCGCGCAACGCCGCGCAGGCCGTCACGCTGCTCGAGACGATCGAACAGCACGGCTATACCGCGCTGATCGGCGGCGCGCGCCGCGACGAAGAGAAGGCGCGTGCGAAGGAGCGGATCTTCTCGTTCCGCGACGAATTCGGCCAGTGGGATCCGAAGGCGCAGCGCCCGGAACTGTGGAGCCTGTACAACGCCCGCCTGCACAAGGGCGAGCACCTGCGCGTGTTCCCGATCTCGAACTGGACCGAACTCGACGTGTGGCAGTACATCGCGCGCGAGAACCTCGAACTGCCGTCGATCTACTACGCGCACCAGCGCGAGATCGTGCGCCGCAACGGGCTGCTCGTGCCGGTCACGCCGCTCACGCCGATGCGTGACGGCGAGACGAGCGAGCTTGCGCAGGTGCGTTTCCGCACGGTCGGCGACATTTCCTGCACGTGCCCGGTTGCGAGCGATGCGGACGACGTCGAGAAGATCATCGCCGAGACGGCGGTGACCGAGATCACCGAACGCGGCGCGACCCGGATGGACGACCAGGCCTCCGAAGCCGCGATGGAACAGCGCAAGAAGCAAGGTTATTTCTGAAGCACACGAGGACATTCACATCATGAGCATCATCGAGAACACCGAAGACCTCGGCGTGCTGCGCTTCATCACCGCAGGCAGCGTCGACGACGGCAAGAGCACGCTGATCGGCCGCCTGCTGTACGACAGCAAGGCCGTGCTGTCCGACCAGCTGTCCGCGCTGTCGCGCGCGAAGAACAAGCGCACCGTCGGCGACGAGATCGACCTCGCGCTGCTGACGGACGGGCTCGAGGCCGAGCGCGAGCAGGGCATCACGATCGACGTCGCATACCGCTATTTCGCGACCGCGAAGCGCAAGTTCATCATCGCCGACACGCCGGGCCACGAGCAGTACACGCGCAACATGGTGACGGGTGCGTCTACCGCACACGCGGCGATCATCCTGGTCGACGCGACGCGCGTGACGATCGAGAACGGCGTCGCGGAACTGCTGCCGCAAACGAAGCGCCACAGCGCGATCGTGAAGCTGCTCGCGCTGCAGCACGTGATCGTCGCGATCAACAAGATGGACCTCGTCGACTACAGCGAAGCGCGCTTCAACGAGATTCGCGACGCGTACGTCGCGCTCGCGAAGCAGCTCGGCCTGACCGACGTGCGTTTCGTGCCGGTGTCGGCGCTGAAGGGCGACAACATCGTCGGCGCGAGCGAGCGCATGCCGTGGTACGCGGGCGAGCCGCTGCTCGACGTGCTCGAATCACTGCCGGTCGAGACGCAGGCGCATGACGCGCTGCGCTTCCCGGTGCAGTGGGTCGCACGCCAGGACGGCAGCTCGGCCGACGATTTCCGCGGCTACATGGGCCGGATCGAGTCGGGCGAGGTGAAGGTCGGCGACGAAATCATCGTGCTGCCGTCGAACCGCACCGCGACGGTCGCCGAGATCGTCGCGCCGGTGCCGGGCGGCACCGCGTCCGTCGCGCATGCATTCGCGGGCCAGACGGTGACGATTCGCCTCGCAGAGGACGTCGACGTGTCGCGCGGCGACATGTTCGTCACGACCGCCGAGCCGGTCGCGCCGGCGAAGAAGCTCGAGGCGGACCTGTGCTGGTTCGACGAGACGCCGCTGTCGCCGCAGCGCAAGTACCTGCTCAAGCAGACCACGAGCACGGTGTTCGCGAAGATCGGCGCGGTCAAGGAAGTGCTCGACGTGCATACGCTGTCGCACGCGACCGACCGCCAGGAGCTGAAGATGAACGACATCGGCCGCGTCGCGCTGACGCTGCAGAAGCCGATCGTCTGCGACACGTACGACGCGCATCCGGGCACGGGCGCGTTCGTGCTGATCGACGAGGCGACGCACCACACGGTCGCCGCCGGCATGATCCGGGCGTTCTCGGCGTAACCGGCATAACCGGCATAACCGGCGGTTAGCGCCGCCCTCGCGGCGGCGCGGGCCGGCCGCCGTCCGCACGAGCAGGACAAGCGAAGCGACAAACATGGGCAAGGTGTATCTGATCGGAGCAGGGCCGGGCGCCGCGGACCTCATCACGGTGCGTGGCGCGCGGCTGCTCGAGCAAGCCGACGTGGTGCTGCACGACGCGCTCGTCGAGCCGGCGATGCTCGACTACGCGCCAAACGCGCGGAAGATCGCGGTCGGCAAGCGCTGCGGGCAGCGTTCGACCGCGCAGCACTTCATCAACAAGCAGATCGTCGACGCGGCGCGCGAGCATGGTTGCGTCGTGCGGCTGAAGGGCGGCGACCCGATGCTGTTCGGTCGCGCCGAAGAGGAAATGCGCGCGCTCGAGGCGGCCGGCATCGACTACGAGGTCGTGCCGGGCATCACCGCGGCGCTGGCCGGCGCGGCGACGCTGAAGCGCTCGCTGACGTTGCGCGGCGTGTCGCGCAGCGTCGCGTTCGCGACGCACAGCCGCGCACCGGGCAGCGACGAGATTCGCGAGGCGGCGCGCGCCGATTCGATCGTCTACTACATGGGCCGCGACAGCGCGCCCGGCATCGCGCAGGAACTGATCGACGCGGGCCGCGCGCCCGCGACGCCGGTGGCGATCGTCGAGGCATGCAGCACCGCGCGCGAACGCACGCTGACGCTGACGCTTGCGCAGATGGCGGCGGGCGACGCGCAGGCGTGGCTCGACCCGGCGGAACCGAGCCTGCTGATGATCGGCGATGCGTTCGCCGAACGCGTGCGGCTCGCGAAAGAGGGCGACGCGTTGCGGGACGCGGCTTGAGTCGAAGGCGCGGTCCGTGCGGCAAGCGATGCATCGATGGCCGCCGGATTGACGCCGGTCCGCAGGCTGAAAAAAAGCGCTGGCTTCACCGAAGCCAGCGCTTTTTTGTTTTGGGGCCGCCGATTCGCTTACGCGTCGCGGCCGACCTGGTCGATGCAGTAGCGTGCGATGGCGTCGAGCACGCCGTCGTCTTCCCCGACGGCCGTCGCGCAACGGATCTCGACCCCCGGATGCGCGGCGCGGCAGGCGTCGACGAGTTGCGGCAGGTCGCGACGGACATGGCCGCCCTGGCCGAAGAATACGGGCACCACGGTGATACGCGTGCAGCCGGCCGCGACCTGCGCGGCGACGGCTGCGTCGAGCGACGGCGTCATCAGTTCGAGGAACGCGAGCGACACGTGCGGCGGGGAGGCGCCGGCGCCGCGCAGCCGTGCGGCCAGCCGTTCGAACGGCTCGGCCCAGCGCGGATCGCGTGCGCCGTGGCCGAACAGGACGATGCCATGCGAACTCATGTCGAAGCCTCCGTCGTGACGGCGCTCAGTGCCGGTCGACCCACTTGAGCGCGAACAGGCCGAGCGCGAGATAGATGAGGCCCGGCGTCGCCGCGGTCAGCGGCGCGGGCCACGTATTCAGCGTGCCGATGTGCGAGAACAGCGTGTTGAGCAGCTGGAAGCTCATGCCGAGCATGATGCCGCCGAACACCTTCACGCCGACCACGCCGGCGCGCGTATGCAGGTACGCGAACGGCAGCGACAGCACGAGCATCACGAACACCGCGAACGGGTAGAGCAGCTTGCGCCACAGCGCGATGTCGTAGCGCTGCGTGTCCTGCTGGTTCTCGCGCAAGTGCTGGATGTAGCGGAACAGATTGATGAGCGACATCCGTTCCGGCGACACGAGCAGCACCGACAGGATCTGCGGCGTCAGGTCCGAGCGCAGCCGGTATTCGGGCAGCGTCACCTGTTGCGACCGGTACACGGGGTTCAGCGCATCCGTCGGCTGGCCGCTGATCGGCTTGATCGGCGTCAGTTCGGTTTCGGTGACGCCCTTGAGCAGCCAGTGGCCGGGCGGCTCGTAGCGGCCCGTCTGCGCGATCCGCACGTTCTGCAGCTGGAATTTCGAGTCGAACTCGTAGATGCGCACGTTGCTGATCGTCGAGTCGGGCGACAGGCTGCCGACGTTGACGAAGCGCGTGACCTGCTCGCCGTTCTCGCGGGCCGCGAGTGTGTCCTTCACCCACACGCCCGACTGGAAGTTCGACGACACCGACGCGCCGAGCGCCTGCAGCCGCACGCGTTCGGACAGCTGGTCGGCGTACGGGCCGACGAATTCGCCGATCAGGTAGGTGATGATCACGAGCGGAATGCCGATTTTCAGCAGCGAGCGCAGCGCCTGGTTGGTCGCGAGGCCCGACACGCGGAAGATCGTGAATTCCGAGTTCGCGGCCATCTGCGCGAACACGTAGATCGCGCTGATCAGCGCGGCGACCGGGATGATCTCGTAGAAGCGCGACGGGGTTTGCAGCGCAACGCGCAGCACCGCGTAGCCGAACTTGTAGTTGCCGTGCCCGACCGAGTTCAGTTCGCTGATCAGGTCGAAGAAGAAGAACAGGCCCGAGAACGCGAACAGGATGAAGACGAACGTGACGTAGATCTGCCGCGCGAAATATTTTTCATAGAGCCGCATCGATCATGCTCCCGAGCGGCCGAACAGCGCGCGTGTAAACAGCGGACGATTGCGCACGCGCAACCAGAAGATGAACGCGACGATCACCGCGACGACCAGGTGCAGGCCGACGAGGCCGACGCCGAACGACATCTTGCCCTGCTCGATCTGTGCCTGCACGACGTTCAGCAGGTTCGAGTACGTGAGGTAGATCAGCACGGCCATCACGAGGTTGATCGTGCGGCTGCGGCGCGGGTTCTGGTACGACAGCGGGATCCCGAGCACCATCAGGTTGATCGCGATCAGCGGCAGCCCCGCGCGCCACGCGAATTCCGCGAGGTTGTCGCGCGTCGGGTTGCGCAGCAGGTCGGGCGTGGGCGTGCTGTTGGTGGTCGGCACGTTGGTGACCGGCGTGCTTGTGATCTTCACGCCGTAGCGCTGGAACTCCATGATCTTGAAGTTCGGCTGGCCCGGCGTGCCGTCGTAGCGGCGGCCGTCTTCCAGCACGACGAAGCGATCGCCGTCCTTCGTTTCCGTATGGCCCGTGTGCGATACGACGATATTGACCTTGCCGTTCTCGGTCGACGTGACGAACACGTTCTGCACCTTGCTCTGGTCCGGCGACATCTTCTCGATGAAGAACACGCGATGATTCGCGGCCGATTCGCGGAACTGGCCGGGTGCGAGCAGCGAGATCTCGTCGCGCTGCTGGAAGCGTGCCTTGATCATCTTGCTCTGCTGGTTCGACCACGGCCAGCCGACGAACGCGAAGAACGCGATCAGCAGGACGATCGGCGTGGCGAACACGCCGATCGGCTTGATCAGGCGCGTGAGGCTCACGCCCGACGCGAGCCAGACCACCATTTCGGAGTCCCGGTACCACCGAGTCAGCACGAACAGGATCGACACGAACAGCGTGACGACGAGCATCACGGCGAGATAGCCGATCACGGTGAGGCCGATCAGCACGAGGACGTCCCGCGGATCGATTTCGCCGGACGCAGCGTAACCGACGATGCGGATCATCATCGTCGTGAGCATGATCGTGAGCAGCACCATGAACACGGCGCCAGCCGTATACGCAAGCTCGCGCTGGAGGGAGCGTTCGAAGATCATTCTTGATGAGAAGAGGGCGGGAGGCTGCGCACGCGTGGTGGAGCGCTCGCGCCGCCACGGGAAAAATAGCGGATAATTGCGGCTTTCATCCTTAGCCCAGATTTTATCCGAGGACAAGCGCGATGGACTTTAGCATAAAAGGCTGTGATTGGAGCAAAGGCGAGGCCAAGGGGTTCCTGACCGGGAAGTCCGATTGCATCGTGCTCGGCATCTTCGAGGCGCAGACCCTTTCAGGCGCAGCGCTCGACATCGACACGGCCACCAAGGGGCTGATCTCGCGCGTGGTGAAGGCCGGCGACATGGACGGCAAGCGCGGCAAGACGCTGTTCCTCCCCGAGGTATCGGGCATCGGCGCGTCGCGCGTGCTGCTCGTCGGGCTCGGCAAGCAGGATGCTTTCAACCAGAAAGCCTACAACGATGCAGCGACGGCCGCATGGCGCGCGCTGCTGGCGACCAAGGTCGTCCAGGTCACGTTCACGCTCGCGCAGCTGCCGGTCGACGAGCGCGGCTCCGACTGGGGCGTGCGTGCGGCGATTCTCGCGCTGCGCAACGAAACCTACCGCTTCACGCAGATGAAGAGCAAGCCGGAACCGGCGTCGCATACGCTCAAGCGAGTCGTGTTCAGCGTCGATCCGGCCGATGAAAAGGCGGCGAAGCTGGCGGTCAAGCAGGCCGTCGCGCTCGCGAACGGGATGGATCTCACGCGCGATCTGGGCAACCTGCCCGGCAACGTGTGCACGCCGACCTATCTCGGCAACACCGCGAAGAAGATCGCGAAGGATTGGGGTCTGAAGGCCGAGGTGCTCGGCCTGAAGCAGATCCAGGCGCTCAAGATGGGCTCGTTCCTGTCGGTGGCGCGCGCGTCGGTCGAGCCGCCGCAGTTCATCGTGCTCCATTACCAGGGTGCCGCCGCGAAGGCCGCGCCGGTCGTGCTGGTCGGCAAGGGCATCACGTTCGACACGGGCGGCATCTCGCTGAAGCCGGGTGAGGGCATGGACGAGATGAAGTACGACATGTGCGGCGCCGGTTCGGTGCTCGGCACGATGCGTGCAGTCGCCGAAATGGGCCTGAAGATCAACGTGGTCGCGATCGTGCCGACCTGCGAGAACATGCCGGGCGGCAACGCGACGAAGCCGGGCGATATCGTCACCAGCATGAAGGGGTTGACGATCGAGGTGCTGAACACCGACGCCGAGGGTCGCCTGATCCTGTGCGACGCGCTGACTTATGCGGAGCGCTTCAAGCCGGCCGCGGTGATCGACGTGGCGACGCTGACGGGCGCATGCGTGATCGCGCTCGGCGCCCATAACAGCGGCTTGTTCTCGAAGGACGATGCACTCGCGGGCGAACTGCTCGACGCATCGCGCGAAGCGAACGACCCGGCATGGCGCATGCCGCTCGACGACGAGTACCAGGATCAGCTGAAGTCGAATTTCGCGGACATCGCGAACATCGGCGGGCGTCCGGCCGGTGCCGTGACGGCGGCGTGCTTCCTGTCGCGCTTCACGGAAAGCTATCCGTGGGCGCACCTGGACATCGCCGGTACCGCATGGAAGGGGGGCGCGGCGAAGGGCGCGACCGGCCGTCCGGTGCCGCTGCTCGCGCAGTTCCTGATCGACCGCGCCGGCCAGTGATAGTGATGGCAGGTCTTACGACGATGCGGGTACGCGGGCAATGACGCGAATCGATTTCCATTCGAACGTCGGCGATTCGCTCGCGTATGCATGCCGGCTGCTGCGCAAGGCCTATCAGGCCGGGCAGCCGGTCGTCGTGCTCGCGGAACCCGCGCGCCTGCGCGCGCTCGACGAGCGGCTCTGGACGTTCTCGCCGCTCGATTTCATCCCGCATTGCGGCGTCGACAGCGCGCACGCGGCCGGCACGCCGATCGTGCTGACCGCCGATCTCGACCAGGCGCCGCATCACCATGTGCTGCTGAACCTCGGTGCGGCCGTGCCCGCGCAGTTCGCCCGTTTCGAGCGCCTGCTCGAAGTGGTCGGCAACGCGCCGGACGAACTGGCCGCGGGCCGCGACCGCTACCGCTTCTACCGCGATCGCGGATACGCGCTGAACAACTACAAGCAGGGCAGCTAGCCGAAACCGTCGACGGAGCATCCCCGTGACACAAGCCGAATCTTCTTCGATTCCGACGCTGACCGACGTGCTGGTGCCGGGCAAGCCGGCGCCGGAGCGTTCGTCCGCGGCCGATGCGCCGCCGAGCGACGATGCCGCCGTGCCGGCGCTGACCGACGTGGTCGCGCCGGGCCATCCGGCCACGCCGTCCGCCGCATCGGAACACGTGGGACCCGACCCCGAATCCGTGGTGGTCGAGCCGGTGCCGACGCCGGACGTCCCGACCGTCGAATTGCCCGGCGACAGCGACGCACCGGCGCAACCCGGTGCCGCCGGACACATCGTCGCCGAAGAGTCTGGTGGGATGCAGGCGCCGCTGCGCTCCGCACTGGCCACCGATGACACGCAGCAGCCCGCCTTTGCCGCGGCGGCGCCGCGCGAGGCCGACGAAGCGGTGCTGCCGCATGGGCTCGCACCGGCTGCCGACGGGCTGGCTACGGATCAGCTCGCCGGCGTATCGCAGCCGGACACGCCTGCGGCCGCCGCGCTGACGCCGGAGGACGCGCAGCGTATTGCCGAGCGTCTGCGCAATCGGCTGACGAATTATCTGACCGGGGAAGGGCGCGAGGCGATCGAGGCCCGCTGCCGCGATGCGCTGCACGACCATACGGCCTGGCTGGTCGGCCAGATCACGCGCGAAGTGGCGTTGGCGCTCGAAACCGAAGTGATGGAGTGGGTTCGCGACGCGGTCGACGAAGAGATCGCCCGTCGCCAGACCGGTCATTCTGGCTGAGCGCACGATCGTTCGTGCGCCGGAACCGCGGGTGCGGTTCCGTTCATCGTCAATGACGGGTCGCCGAGCCGGTCATGTCGAGGAGAGCGGGACAGTGCCCGACGGGAAGCGCGGCGTGCATGCACGCCGCCCGCTCATCCGGTCCAATTCAATGCAGCGACAGCACCCACTGCGCGAGCGTGTGTGCTTCGGCGCTCGTCAGCTGCGTATTGGCGGGCATCGGCACGCTGCCCCACACCCCGACACTGCCCTTCACGATCGATTGCGCGAGGTAATCGACGGCGTCGGCGCGTGCCGCGTACTTGCCGGCGATGTCATGGAACGATGGGCCCATCAGCAGCTTGCCGACCGCATGGCAGGCCATGCAGTTCTTGCGCTGTGCGAGCGCGAGCCCGTTGCCGGCCTGGTCGGCGTGGGCCGCCGCCGCGCTGCCGGTCAGCAGCGCCACGAGCAGCGCGCGCAATATCGTCTGTTTCATGCAGTTCTCCGCCGGCGGGGGACGGCCGGCTTCACGATTCGCGCATTATAAAAGCAAAGGGAAAGCACGTTTTGCGCGTTTTCCCGGCGGCCGCCTGCAATGGGGTCGCATGCCCCGCGCGCCGCGTCAGCCGGTGACGGCGCCCTTGTTCGCCGGACGCGCGAGGGCCGCGTACTTGGCGAGCACGCCGCGCGTGTAGCGCGGCGCCGGCTGCTTCCACGCAGCGCGCCGGCGCGCGAGTTCCGCGTCGTCGACGTTCAGCTGCAGCACCAGCCGGTGCGCATCGATCGTGATCGAATCGCCTTCCTGCACGAGCGCAATCGTGCCGCCGACGAACGCCTCGGGCGCGACGTGGCCGACCACCATTCCCCAGGTGCCGCCCGAGAAGCGGCCGTCCGTGATGAAGCCGACCGATTCGCCGAGCCCCTTGCCGATGATCGCCGACGTCGGCGCGAGCATTTCCGGCATGCCGGGGCCGCCCTGCGGGCCGAGATAGCGCAGCACCAGCACGTCGCCGGCGCGAATCCGGTCGCCGAGGATCGCGTCCATCGCGCTTTGCTCGTCGTCGAACACGCGCGCCGGGCCCGTGATCACGGGGTTCTTCAGGCCGCTGATCTTTGCGACCGCACCGTCTTCCGCGAGGTTGCCCTTCAGGATCGCGAGATGGCCTTCCTTGTATAGTGCGCGATCGATCGGGAAGATCACGTTCTGGTCCGCGCGTGGCACGCCCGGCACGTCCTTCAGCTCCTCGGCGATCGTGCGGCCGGTGATCGTCATGCAGTCGCCGTGCAGCAGCCCTGCATCGAGCAGGATCCGCAGCACCTGCGGAATGCCGCCGGCTGCGTGCAGGTCGGTCGCGACGTACTGGCCCGAAGGCTTCAGGTCGCAGATCACCGGCACGCGCTTGCGGATGCGCTCGAAGTCGTCGATCGTCCAGTCGACCTCCGCCGCGTGCGCGATCGCGAGATAGTGCAGCACCGCGTTGGTGGAGCCGCCGGTTGCCATGATCAGCGACACCGCGTTCTCGATCGACGCCTTCGTGATGATGTCGCGAGGCTTCAGGTCGCGCTTCACCGCCTCGACCAGCACGCGCGCCGATTCGGCGGCCGAATCGACCTTCTCCTGGTCGGGGTTCGCCATCGTCGACGAGTACATCAGCGACATACCGAGCGCCTCGAACGACGAACTCATCGTGTTCGCGGTGTACATCCCGCCGCACGACCCCGATGTCGGGCACGCGTTCTGCTCGACTCCCTCGAAATCCTCCTGCGACATCCGGCCCGCGGTGAACTCGCCGACCGCCTCGAACGACGACACGATCGTCAGGTCGCGGCCCTTCCAGTGACCGGGACGGATCGTGCCGCCGTACACGTAGATGCCCGGCACGTTCAGGCGCGCGAGCGCGATCATCCCGCCCGGCATGTTCTTGTCGCAGCCGCCGACCACCACCACGCCGTCCATCCACTGGCCCTGCACGCAGGTCTCGATGCAGTCGGCGATCACTTCGCGCGACACCAGCGAGTACTTCATCCCCTCGGTGCCCATCGACATGCCGTCGGAGATCGTCGGCGTGCCGAAGATCTGCGGGTTCGCGTCGGCCGCCTTGACTGCCGCGACGGCCGCGTCCGACAGCCGCTGCAGGCCCGAGTTGCACGGCGTGATCGTCGAGTGGCCGTTCGCGATGCCGATCATCGGCTTGTCGAAATCGTCCTTCTGATAGCCGAGTGCGTAATACATCGAGCGGTTCGGCGAACGGGCCACGCCTTGCGTGATGTGCTTCGAGCGACGGTTGTACGGCATGGGGAGCTCCATCGTTGTATTGGCGACGCCCGCGAACGGCGCGCCGGTTCGGATCAGTCAAGAATGGAGTTTCCGGTTTGGGATGTCCAATATATTATTTGTCGCCTATTAAGTCGTTTTGCGAATGAGTGAGGCATGGCCGACCCGACACCCGACCTGCGCCAGTGGCGCTATTTCGTGACCGTCGCCGACGAGCGCCATTTCGGCCGCGCAGCCGAGCGCCTGTCGATGACGCAGCCGCCGCTGTCGCAGGCGATCCGGGCGCTCGAGGATGCGCTCGGTGTCGCGCTGTTCGTGCGCACCAAGCGCTCGGTTGCGCTGACGGCGGTGGGTGCCGCGCTGCTGCCCGACGTGCGCAGGCTGCTCGCGTCGGCCGACGCGCTGCCGCCGCTCGCACGGCGCCTCGCGCGCGGCGAAGCCGGTTCGCTGTCGCTCGCGTTCGTGTCGACCGCCGATTACGGGCTGCTGCCGTCGCTGCTGCGCGCGTTCGGCGCGCGCTATCCGCAGGTGCGGCTGCAGCTCGCGGAGGCGACGAGCGACGTGCAGATCGACGAACTCGTCGCGGGCCGCATCGACGCGGGGCTCGTGATTCCGCCCGTGCCGCCGCGCCACGCGGCCGGGCTGTCGTACCTGCCGGTCGTGCGCGAGCCGCTGGTGGTCGCGATGCCGGCGGCCGCGGCGCCGGACGTGCCCGAAGACGAACCCGTGCATCTGGCCGAGCTGGCCGCGTTGCCGCTCGTGATCTTCCCGCGCCGTTTGGCGCCCGGCTTTTATGACATCATTACGGGCTGCTACGGCGCGGCGGGGGAAACCCCGCGCATCGGCCAGGAGGCGATCCAGATGCAGACGATCGTCAGCCTCGTGTCGGCCGGCATGGGTGTCGCACTGGTGCCGCAGTCGCTGCGTAACCTGCGGCGCACCGGCGTGGTCTACCGGCCGCTCGCCGGCGACGCGCCGGTCGTCGAGACGGGCCTCGTGTGGCGCACGGGGGATGTCAGCCCCGTGCTTGCCGGCTTCATCGACGTCGTGCGCGCACACGGTCTCGCCGCGTGATGCGAACGATGGCGCGCCGGCGCCGTCCAATGCGTGGTGCGGCGCCGGTGCGAGCGCCGTACCGCATTCGAAAACTTCATCGCTAACCCATGATCATTCACCCGAATTTCGACCCCGTAGCGATCCACCTCGGGCCGCTGGCCGTGCGCTGGTACGGCCTCATGTATCTCGTCGGCTTCATCGCGGCGATCGTCGTCGGCCGGATCCGCCTGAAGCTGCCGCATGTCGCGGCGCAGGGCTGGACCGCGAAGGACATCGACGACATGATGTTCTACGGCGTGCTCGGCACCGTGCTCGGCGGCCGGCTCGGCTACGTGCTGTTCTACAAGGCTGACTTCTACTTCTCGCATCCGCTCGACGTGTTCAAGGTGTGGGAGGGCGGGATGTCGTTCCACGGCGGCTTCCTGGGCGTGACGCTCGCGATGGCGCTGTTCGCGTGGCAGCGCAAGCGCCACTGGCTGCAGGTCACCGATTTCGTGGCGCCGATGGTGCCGACGGGGCTCGCGGCCGGGCGGCTCGGCAACTTCATCAACGGCGAGCTGTGGGGTCGCGTGACCGATCCGAATTCGCCGTGGGCGATGATGTTCCCGGGCGCGATGCGCGACGACGCAGCATGGCTGCCGAAGCATCCGGCGCTCGTCGAGAAGTGGCATCTCGCCGACGTGTTCATGCAATACCAGATGCTGCCGCGCCATCCTTCGCAGCTCTACGAAATCGCGCTCGAAGGCATTGCGCTGTTCTTCGCGCTGTTCTTCTTCTCGCGCAAGCCGCGGCCGATGGGGGCGGTGTCCGCGCTGTTCCTGATCGGCTACGGGCTCGCGCGCTTCACGGTCGAATTCGCGCGCGAACCGGACGATTTCCTTGGCCTGCTCGCCCTCGGCCTGTCGATGGGGCAGTGGCTGTCGCTGCCGATGATTCTCACGGGCATTGCGCTGATGGTGTGGGCGTATCGCCGCCGCGCGGCGAATGCGGTTGCGTAATGGAGTTGTGTCATGCGCGCTCCGTGTGACGTATGACGCGTGATGCGATGCCGATGCGCACGATCGGCATGCGCACCGACCGCAGGATCGCAAAGCGCAGGATCACAAATGAAAACGCCGGCCTTCGGGCCGGCGTTTTCGCATCTGCCGAGCGTCGCGCGATGCGCGTTACTTCATCTGCACCGAGCCGTTGACCGTCACCGACACGGTCGCCTTGCCGCCTTCGACCGAGATCGGCGCGCTCATCTTCGCGTTGTCCATCGGCGCCGCGGCCATCGCCATCATGCGCGTGTACGGCTGCACATTGCGGCCGCCGCCGACGTTCACGTCGCGAATCGAGTAGCTGCTGTAGCCGAAGGCCTTCGCGGCTTCGTCCGCGCGTGCACGGAACGACTTGATCGCTTCGGTCGTGAGCTTCTGCTCGGCCGCACGCTGCGCTTCGGGCGACAGCGAGAACTCGACGTTCGCGACCTGCATCTGGTTCGACAACTGGCCCGCGAGTTTCGACGCCGCCGCGAAGTCGCGCGATTCGAGCACGACTTCGGTACGGCCGCGCCATGCGGAGATTTTCCCGTCGCGATCGGTGCTCGGATATACGGAGAACGCGCCGGTGTGTGCGGTAACGCCCGACACGCCCTTCGCCTGTGCGAGCGCCGCATCGGCGCGCTGGTTCAGCGCGGACGTCAGGCTGCCCGGGTCCTTCGCCTGCTGTTCGTAGAACAGCGTGATGTGGATGATGTCCTGCGGCACGTCGGCGCTGGCCTGCGACGACAGCGACAGCACGCCCGCCGGCTCCGGAAAGTGCGGGTTCGCGGTTTGCGCGTGCGCGGCCGGCGACGCGAGCGTCAGCGCGACGGGCATGGCGACGGCGAGGGCGAGCGACAGCGCGAGTGCGGATTTCTTGGTCATTGTTGGATTCCTTGTGCGAGGGCGCGCACGCGGATCACGCGTGCGCGACGCGGGCGTACCGCGCGACAAAAAACGGCCGTCGCCCGATCGGACGACAGCGGTTGCTTAGGCCGCGCGAACGCTCCGCGAGTTCCGTGATTGTGGCGCGTGTTGACCGGATTTGACCTTTGGCGTGCGCGAGCTGCACGCGCCTTACTGCGTGCGCCTACTTCATCAGCTTTTCGGTGATGAAGCGCCATTCGGCGCGCGTGACGGGCGTGATCGACAGTCGGTTGCCGCGCGCGAGCACGCGCATGTCGGCGAGTTCGTCGTGTTCGCGCAGCGCGGCGAGCGGCACGAGCGGCGATTTTTTCACGAAGCGCACGTCGACGAGCAGCCAGCGTGGTGCTTCCTGCGTCGACTTCGGATCGTAATACGGGCTTTTTGGATCGAACTGGGTGGGATCGGGGTAGGGTGTCGACGAGACTTCGGCGAGGCCCGCGATGCCTGGCTCGGGGCAACTCGAGTGATAGAACAGCACACCGTCGCCGATCTTCATCGTGTCGCGCATGAAATTGCGCGCCTGATAGTTGCGCACGCCGGTCCAGGGCAGCGAATGCTGCGGCGCGTGCGCGAGGTCGTCGATGCTTGCTTCGTCCGGTTCGGACTTCATCAGCCAGTATTGCATGGTCGTGATCGACGCAGAAAGAGGCTGCTACAAAAGGAAACGGCATCGGGACTCGCCCGATGCCGTTGGATAGGCCCCCGCCTTGGCCGCTAGGCCGGCATCCTGAACCTGGGGTTCAGAATTGGTCGCAGTTAGCAGCACATCGGGTACATCAGACAGAGTGACGCGCGCGCCCGTGCTACAAATTTCCGCAACCGTGCACATGGCATTGGTTCAAGGAATATATGACCTTGGCGAACCAGGCAGGGAAGCTGACTGAACTGTGTTTCGTTGCGCCAATTTGACCACCGTTGATCGCCGAGATCAAGGGGAATCGACGCATCGATCAAACGTTACTGCGTCTCGTGCTGTGCGAGCACCGCGCCGAGCTGTTCGTTCATCTGATGCATTGTACGACGGATTTCTTCCGCCGGAAATGCTTCACCGTGCCGCACGCTCGTTTGCAGCCGCAGCAATTCGGATGCGAGCGACAATGCCGCCATTACCGCGATGCGATCGGTGCCGCGCACCGAGCTGTTCGCGCGGATCTTCGACATTTCGGCGTCGACGCGCGCGACGGCCTCGAGCAGCGCCGCTTCGGTCTCGGCCGAACAGGCGAGCCGATAGGGCTGACCGAGAATCGAGACTTCGATCTGCTTGGTGCTCATGCATGTTCTCCGTGGCTGGCCGCGTCGTCGCTATCCGTGCGCGCCTGCGCATCCAGCAGGTCGAGCTGGTTGTCGGTTTGCTCCGCATTCTTCGTGCGCGGCAGCTTTTCGAGAATCGCGTTCAGTTTGACCTGGGCGTCGTCGATCTTTGCCGACAGCGTGTCGCGCTCGGCCGCGAGCGCATTGCGTTCGTCGCGCAGTTGCGCAAGTTCCGCGCGGACCGCGTCCGCTTCCGCGCGCATTTGCGCGACCTGCTCCTCGAGCGCGAGCCGTTCCGAGTGATAGCGCTTGTTCAGCGAGATCAGACGGCCAATATTTTGAGATAAAGTTTCGAGTTCGTTGAGCATCTGCTGCGTCCTCTAAAGACCCAGCATTTTAGCGCGGAATAACGCGCATTCCGACATCTGTAACGTTTCCAGTCGTAACACCCCGGCTTCTTGCCGCGAATACACGGCTCCGGCGTGTTCGCGGCGCGCGCCAGGCACGCGTTCGGCCGCTTTCTTGACGCTCGCGCGGCCGGCTCCTAAACTGGCGCCGCCTCGGTGCTCGCGCGTGCGTCGCGCGGTTAAACGGGAAGCAGGCCGCGCGCTCCGCCCGGAGATCGCCAACCTGCGCTGCCCCCGCAACGGTAAGCGGCCGCGTCGCGTGACGCAGGCCGGCTCGGGCGCGTTTCGCGTGCAGGTCGCACGCGGGCGCGGGCCACTGCGCGTGACACGCGCGGGAAGGCGAGCCGGTACGCCGCCAGCCCGGATACCGGCCGAGGCGAGGAGCCAGCACGGCTTCATGACGCGCGGCCTGCGGGGAAGCGGGGCGCGCAGTGCTTCACGGGACTTGTCTTCGATGCTGACCCCAATCGTCCGCACGGCATTCGGCGCACGCCGCGGCGTACCGCTTGCCGCCGTCGCGCAGGCCGCGGCGGACGCCGATTCGTCCGGGATCGGCGCCGACGCTCGTCGTCACCACGCCGATCGACCCGATGCGGCACCTTCCACTATATTGCGCAGAACGCCGGTCGCGCGAAGGTGCGGCCCGGCGGATCGCGGCCGTTGCATGCCGGTATGGCCGGCGTGCGGCGCAACAACCCGTTCGACAAGGATAACGAGCTTGCGTATGCCTACAACGCGCCGAAGCGCGACGCCCGTGCCGCGCTCGGTCGGCAATAGTGGTCAGCCGACCTGTCGCGCGTCATGCGCGATGCCGTACGCCGCATGAGCGCCGCGCGTGCCGCCGCGATCTGGGCCGTGCTTGCGGCCGTGGTCGCGCTGCTGTTCGTCGCGTCGCTGTCGATCGGCAGCGTGCCGATGTCGCCGTGGCAGGCGCTCGCGTCGCTCGTGCCGCACGGCGGCGACGCGCTGTTCGCCGACATCGTGCGCACGCTGCGGCTGCCGCGCGCGCTCGCGGGTTTCGCCTGCGGCGCGCTGCTCGCGCTCGCCGGTGCGCTGCTGCAGGTGCTGCTGCGCAATCCGCTCGCGGAGCCGTACGTGCTCGGCGTGTCGGGCGGCGCGGCGGGCTTCGCGCTCGTCGCGATGATCGCGGGCGCCGCGTGGTGGCTCGTCGATGCGTCCGCGTTCGCCGGCTCGCTCGCGTCGGTCGCGCTCGTGCTCGGGCTGGCTCGCCGCGAGCTGTGGCGCGGCGATTCGCGCGATGCGTCGCCGCGGCTGCTGCTCACCGGTGTCGTGATCGCGGCCGGGTGGGGCGCGCTCGTCACGCTGCTGCTGTCGCTCGCGCCCGATGCGCGGCTGCGCGGCATCATCTTCTGGCTGACGGGCGACCTGAACGGCGTGACGGCGCCCTGGTTCGCATGGGGTGCGCTGCTGGTGGCCGCCTGCGTCGCGCTGCCGGCCGCGCCGCAACTCAACGTGCTGCTGCGCGGCGACGCGACTGCACATGCGCTTGGCGTGCCGGTCGCGAGACTGCGCATGCGGATCTACCTCGTCGCGTCGCTGGCCGCCGCGGCCGCGGTGACGACGGCCGGCACGATCGGCTTCGTCGGCCTCGTCGTGCCGCACGCGCTGCGGCTCGCATTCGGCAACGACCAGCGCATGCTGCTGCCCGCCGCGATGCTCGCGGGCGGCGGCGGCGTGATGGCGGCGGACCTGCTCGCGCGCACCGCGATCGCACCCGCGCAATTGCCGGTCGGCGTGATGACTGCGTTGATCGGCGTGCCGGTGTTCCTGTGGATGTTGCTGAGGAGACCGATGCGATGACGCACACCGTATCGCACACCGGCGGCGACATGGCCTGCGCGGCGGTCGACCTGACGCTGAAGGCCGGCGCACGGACGCTGCTCGACGGCTTCACGCAAGGGTTCCGGCCCGGCGAGATCTGGTGCGTCGCGGGGCCGAACGGCGCAGGCAAGACGACGCTGCTCGCGACGCTCGCGGGCCTGCAGCAGCCGGCCGGCGGCCACGTCGAGATCGACGGCCGGCCGCTCGCCGCGTGGTCGCCCGAAGCGCTCGCGCGGCGCCGCGCGCTGATGCCGCAACAACTGCACGACGCGTTCAGCGCGACGGTATTCGACACGGTGCTGCTCAACCGCTTTCCGTATTTTGGCGGCTGGGGCTGGGAGCGTGACGAGGACCGTGCGGCCGCGCGCGCCGCGCTCGCGACGTTCGGGCTCGCCGAGCTCGCGTCGCGCGACGTGCTGTCGCTGTCGGGCGGCGAGCGGCAGCGCGTCGCGCTGGCCGCGACCCTGTGCCAGGACGCGCCGCTGATGCTGCTCGACGAACCGCTCGCCCATCTCGACCTGCATCACCAGATCGATGGCCTGACCGCGCTGGGCGCGTGGCTCGACGCGGGCCCGCGCACGGTGCTGTTCTCGTGCCACGACCTGAATCTCGCGCGGCGTTTCGCGACGCACGCGCTGTTGCTCGACGGCCGCGGCCATGCGTGGGCGGGCCCCGTGCACGACGTGCTGACGCCGGCGCGCGCGAGCGACGCGTTCGGCTATCCGCTCGTGCTGATTCGCGAGAACGGCCGCGACGCGCTGCTGCCTGCGTGGCCCGAGCGGCGATGAACTCCCTTCTTTCGATGCGCGGCAGCGGCCGCGCCAACGAGGCAACCTTCCGATGACGAAACCGACCGACTTCCCGCCCGCGATCGCGCCGCTCGACGACACGCTGCGCAAGCGCCTGCAGCATGTGATCGATCACAAGACCAAGCCGCCGGGCAGTCTTGGCCAGCTCGAGGCGATCGCGCTGCAGATCGGCCTGATCCAGCATACCGAGCGGCCGCAGCTGCAGCGCCCCGTCACGATCGTGTTCGCCGGCGACCACGGGATCGCGGCCGAGGGCGTGAGCCCGTATCCGCAGTCGGTCACCGCGCAGATGGTCGCGAACTTCCTGGCCGGCGGCGCGGCGATCAATGCGTTCTCGGGTGTCGCGCAGAGCGTGCTCGAGATCGTCGATGCGGGCGTCGCGTCGCCGCTGCCGGTATCCGACCGGCTCGTGTCGCTGCCGATCGCGCGCGGCACGCGCAACTTCGCGGTTGAGCCCGCGATGACGCGCGACGAGGCGAACACCGCGCTCGCGGCCGGCGCCGCACGCGTACGCCTGCACGCATCGCTCGGCACGAACGTGATCGGCTTCGGTGAGATGGGGATCGCGAACACGTCGTCGGCCGCATGCCTGATGAGCCGGCTGCTCGACGTGCCGATCGACGCGTGTGTCGGGCGCGGCACGGGCCTCGACGACCAGGGGCTCGCACACAAGCGCGCGGTGCTCGGCCGCGCGCTCGTCCGGCATTCGCACGCGATCGCGCCGCTTGACGTGCTTGCGACGTTCGGCGGCTTCGAGATCGCGATGATGACGGGCGCGTATCTCGCGGCCGCGAGCGAGCGGATGACGATCCTCGTCGACGGTTTCATCGCGACGGCCGCGCTGCTCGTCGCCGAGCGCATCGCGCCCGGTGTGCGCGACTACTGCGTGTTTTCGCATACGTCGCACGAGGCCGGCCACCGGCGCATGCTCGAGCATTTCGGCGCGAAGCCGCTGCTCGCGCTCGACCTGCGGCTCGGTGAAGGCACGGGCGCCGCGCTCGCGCTGCCGTTGGTGCGCGCGGCGGCCGCGTTCCTCACCGAGATGGCGAGCTTCGAATCCGCGGGCGTCGACAATCGTGACGCCTGAGCACGCGCGCGGCGTACGCGCCGAACTGCGCTACTTCTTCGTCGCGCTCGGCTATTTCACGCGCGTGCCGGTGCCGCGCGCGATCGGCTACGCGGCGGGCGATCTCGACCAGGCCGCGCGTTACTTCCCGCTGATCGGCGCATGCGTCGGCGCGTGGGGCGCGCTCGTCTATCTCGCGGCGCTGCGCGTGCTGCCCGCGTCGATCGCAGTTGGGCTGTCGATGGCCGCGACGCTGCTCGCGACCGGCGCGTTCCACGAGGATGGCCTCGCCGACAGCTGCGATGCGTTCGGCGGCGGCTATGCGCGCGACGACGTGCTGCGCATCATGCACGACTCGCGAATCGGCACGTTCGGCGCGGTCGCGCTCGTGATCGCGCTCGGCCTGAAATGGCAGGCGCTCGCGGCCATGCCGCCGCTGCGCGCCGCGTGGACGATGATCGCCGCACATGCGGCGAGCCGCGCGGCGGCCGTGAGCCTGCTGATGTCGCTCGACTACGTCCGGCCGGAGGGCAAGGCGAAACCGGTCGCGCAGCGCATGGGTGCACGCTCGGCGTCGGTCGCGGCCGCATTCGGGCTGCCGTGGCTCATCTGGCCGGACTGGCGCGCGGGCATTGCGGCCCTCGTCGCGCTCGTGATCGTGCGTGCATGGGCGGCCCGCTATTTCGTGAAGCGGATCGGCGGCTATACCGGCGACTGTCTCGGCTTCGCGCAGCAACTGAGTGAACTGGCGATCTATCTGGTGGTGCTCGGATGGACCTCGTCCTGATCCGCCATCCGGCCGTCGATGTCGAGCCGGGCGTCTGCTACGGGCGAAGCGACGTGCCGCTCGCGGCATCGGCCGATGCGGGCGCGCAGGCCGTGCGCGAGCGTCTGGCGGCGCTCGCAGCGCCGTTGCCCGAACAGGTCTGGACAAGCCCGCTTGCGCGCTGCGCGTCGGTCGCCGAACGGCTCGCGCAAGCGCTCGACGTGCCGCTGCGGTGCGACGCGGGTTGGCGGGAAATGGACTTCGGCACGTGGGAGCTGCAGCGCTGGGACGACATCGACCGCGCCGCGCTCGACGCGTGGGCGGCCGACCTGATGCACGCATGCGCGCACGGCGGCGAAAGCGTCGCACGGTTCGCCGCGCGTGTCGCACGGATCGCGGGCACGGTCGCGCAGACCGATGCGCCGCAATGGGCACTCACGCATGCAGGCGTGATTCGCGCGCTCGCGTCGCACGCGTTGCGCGTGCCGCTCGATACGGTGCTGTCGCGACCGGTACCGACGGGCGGCGTCGTGTGGCTGCGCATGGATGATGCCGCCCGCCCGTGGGAAGTCGTCCACTGGGACGCGTAGGCGCTCGCGTCCGCCTCCGACGCGCCGCAGGGCGCCGAAGGCCGGAATCAGCGCGCCGGCCGCCGCGCCCGCGCGGCGTCGAGATCCTCGCACAGCGCAGCCGCGCCTTGCGCGATCCGCGGCGACGGACGGGTCAGCAGGTCGCCGTCGATCGCGAACAGGTTGTTGTGCGCCACGGCCGTCAGCGCGGGCCAGGCACGCCAGCGCGCGAGGCTCGGCAGCGGCGCATCCGAGCGCGTCGCGCCGGCGCTCGTCGTCACGATCGCTTCAGGATTCGCCGCGAGCACGGCCTCGTCGGTGACGGTCGGCGCGAGCGGCTTCAGCGCCGCGAACACGTTGCGGCCGCCGCACAGCGCAATGACGTCGTTGAACAGGTGCGCGCCGTTGAGCGTCGTCAGCGGCCGGTCCCATACCTGGAAGAACATCGTGACGGGCGGACGCGTCGCGTAACGCGCGCGCAGCGCCGCGATGTCGCGCGAAAACGATGCCGCGGCCGCGTCGGCGACCGGTTCCGTGCCGAGCAGCGTGCCGAGCCGGCGCAGCGACGTCGCCACATCGTCGAGATGCTTCGGTTCACTGAAGAACAGCGGGATGTGCAGCGCCCGCAGCGCATCGGTCTGCCGTTCGGCATTGCCGTGCCGCCAGACGATGATCAGGTCCGGCTTCAGCGCGGCGATCCGCTCGAGGTCGAGTGCCTTGTTGTCGCCGACGCGCGGCACGGCCTGCGCGGCGGGCGGATAGTCGCTGTACGTGACGGTGCCGACCAGCTTCGCGCCGCCGCCAGCCGCGTAGACCAGCTCGGTCGCATGCGGCGCGAGACTGATCACGCGTTGCGCCGACGCAGGCAGCGTGACGGTATTGCCGGCATCGTCGTGTGCCGTGACGTCGGCATGAGCGAAAGGCGCGAGCGCGACGAGTGTTACGAGCGGCGGTAGCCGGCGGAACAGGCGAACGTTCATGCGGATGCCCGTTGCAGCGCCGGGACGCACTGCGCGAGCGCGTCGGCGATGTGCTGCCATTCGGCTTCGCTTCCCGGCAGGCCGACGCGTATGCTCGACGGTCGCGCGAAGTGCCGTGTCCAGATTCCGCGCGCGGCGAGCGCCGCATGCAGCGCGGCGGCGCGCGGGTCGTCGGTCCAGCTGAAGAGCGGTGTCGCACGTACTGCGAAGCCGTGCATGCGCAGCAGCGTGGCGAGTCGTTCGCCGTCGGCCGCGAGCCGATCGCGCGCGGCAGCCTGCCATGCGCGATCGGCGAACGCGGCGGCGACCGCATGACGCGCGGGGCCGCTGACGGTCCAGGCGCCGAGCACGTCGCGCAATGCGGCGATCAGGTCGGGATGCGCGAGCACGAAGCCTGCACGAATGCCGGCAAGCCCGAAAAACTTGCCGACCGAGCGCAGCACGACGAGACCCGGACGATCGGTGTACTGCGCGAGCGATGGGGTGGCGCCGGTATCCGCGAATGCCTCGTCGACGATCAGCGTGCCGCCGCGTGTCGACAGCTGCGCATGCCAGCCGAGCAGCCGTTCGGTTGGCACGGATTCGGCGGTCGGATTATTCGGATTCCCGACGATGACGTGACGCAACGTCGCAGGCAACACGTCCGCGTCGATGTCGAGCGGTACGACGCGATGGCCGTGGCGCGCGAAGGCAGGCGCATATTCGCCATACGCGAGTGTCGCGACGCCGGCGTCGCCGGTCGGCAGCAGCGCGGGCAACGCGCGGATCGCGGCCTGGCTGCCGGCGACCGGCAGCACGTGCTCGGCATCGGGCGCGTGATAGTAGCCGGCCGCGCGCGCGGCGAGCGCATCGCCGTCGTCGGGCAGCCGGCGCCATGCGTCGGCCGGGACCGGCGGCACCGGATAGCCGACCGGATTGATGCCGGTCGACAGGTCGAGCCAGGCGTCGTACGGAATGCCGTGGCGGCGCGCGGCTTCGTGCAGGTTGCCGCCGTGCGGGATGCGTGCGTCAGACATGATGGGTAGCGAGGATGAGTGCGCCGCTCGCGACGAGCAGCGCGAGCCACAGCGCGAGCGTGCGCGTGACGAGCGACAGCGCGGCGACGACGTGCACGGCCGTTGCGGGCGCGCCGGTGCCGAGCGCGGGGCGCTCTTCGATTTCGCCGTGATAGACGGCCGGGCCGCCGAGCTGCACGTTCAGGCTGCCGGCGCCTGCAGACATCACGGGACCCGCGTTCGGGCTGTCCCAGTGGCGTGCCTGCGTGCGCCAGCAGCGCCACGCGGCGGCCGTGTCGCCGAGCAGCGCGTAGCTCGCGGCGGTGAGGCGCGCGGGAATCCAGTTGAGTGCATCGTCGAGGCGCGCGGCGGCCCAGCCGAAGGTCAGGAAGCGTGGCGTGCGGTAGCCCCACATCGCATCGAGCGTGTTCGCGAGCCGGAACAGCAGCGCGCCGGGGCCGCCCGCGACGACGAACCAGAAGAGCGCGCCGAAGATCGCATCGTTGCCGTTTTCGAGCGCCGATTCGACGGCCGCGCGCGACAGCGCGCCTTCGTCGGCTTCGCTCGTGTCGCGCGACACGATCCGCGCGGTCAGCGCGCGTGCGGCGTCGAGATCGTGCCGCAGCAGCGCGGCGGCGATCGGCGCGACGTGGTCGGCGAGGCTCTTCGCGCCGAGCGCGAACCATAGCAGCGCGACGTGCAGCGCGGCCGCGAGCGGCCACGGCAGCACGGCCGCGAGCCATGCGGCGACGGCCACCGGCGGCAACACCGCCGCGACCCATGCGGCAACGCCAACCGCGCGGCCGCGCCGGCCCGTGTTCAGTGCGCCTTCGATGCGGCCGGCGAGCCGGCCGAACGCGACGAGCGGATGCCAGCCGGCCGGTTCGCCGACGAGGCGATCGACGAGCGCGGCCGCGACCGCGAGCATCGCGACGACCGGCAGCGACAGCATCAGCATGACGGCGCTCCGGCCTTGAGCTCGAGCGGCAGCCCGGCCACCAGCAGTGTCACGCGTGTCGCGAGCGCGGCGATGCGCTGGTTCAGGCGTCCGAGCTCGTCGACGTAGCGGCGCGTGACCGACCCGAGCGGCACGACGCCGAGCCCGATTTCGTTGCTGACGACGATCACCTGCGCGCGTGCGTTGCGCAACGCGTGCTCGAGCCGCTCGACTTGCGCCGCGTACTGCGCATCGTCGAGCGGTTCGCCGTCAAGCGGGCACAGCAGGTTCGTGAGCCACAGCGTCAGGCAGTCGACCAGCAGGCACGCGCGCGGATCGTCGAGCCGCGCGAACGTGCCGGCGAGGTCGACGCTCGCATCGGCGAAGCCCCAGTCGGCCGGCCGGCGCGCGCGGTGATGCGCGATGCGCCGTTCGAATTCGGCATCGGCGGCGGTCGCCGTCGCGGTCGCGATATAGGTGACGGGGCGGCCGCTGTCGGCGGCGAGCCGCTCGGCGTGCGCGCTCTTGCCCGAGCGCGCGCCGCCGAGGACGAAGGTGAGGTCGTGCGGAATCATCGCGTGATTGTAACGGCGCGCGTGCGGCGGCGCGGGCGATAATGCGGCCTTTGCTTCGCCACGACCTTGCACACGATGAATGCACCCGAACCGCAGCCGCGCGGCACGTTGATGATCCAGGGCACGACGTCCGACGCCGGCAAGAGCACGCTCGTCGCGGGCCTGTGCCGCCTCGCGCGCCGCGCGGGCGCGCGCGTTGCGCCGTTCAAGCCGCAGAACATGGCGCTGAACAGCGCGGTGACGGCCGACGGCGGCGAGATCGGTCGTGCGCAGGCGCTGCAGGCGCTCGCCGCGGGTGTGGCGCCGCATACCGATTTCAACCCGGTGCTGCTGAAACCGACGAGCGATCGCGGCGCGCAGGTGATCATTCACGGCAAGGCGCGCATGAACCTCGATGCGCGTGCGTACCACGACTACAAGCCGGTCGCGTTCGACGCAGTGCTCGAGTCGTACGCGCGGCTGCGCGCCGGCTACGACACGGTGCTCGTCGAAGGCGCGGGCAGCCCGGCCGAGATCAACCTGCGCGACGGCGACATCGCGAACATGGGCTTCGCCGAACGCGTGAACTGCCCGGTCGTGCTGGTGGCCGACATCGACCGCGGCGGCGTGTTCGCGCACCTGGTCGGCACGCTCGCGTGCCTGTCGGACAGCGAGCGCGCGCGCGTGCGCGGCTTCGTCATCAACCGCTTCCGCGGCGACATCAAGCTGCTCGAACCGGGCCTCGACTGGCTGCGCGCGCAGACGGGCAAGCCGGTATTCGGCGTGCTGCCGTACTTGCACGGGCTGCTGCTCGACGCCGAGGACATGCTGCCGTCGCAGGCGCGCAGCGCCGCCGCGCGCGGCGACGCCGGCGTGCTGCGCGTGGTGGTGCCTGCACTGCCGCGGATCAGCAACCACACCGATTTCGATCCGCTGCGCGCGCATCCGCAGGTCGAGTTCACGTACTGGAAAAGCGGCCCGGTGCCGGACGCCGACCTGCTGATCCTGCCCGGCTCGAAGAGCGTGCAGCGCGATCTCGCGTGGCTGCGCGACGCGGGCTGGGACGCTGTGATCCGCCGGCACCTGCGCTATGGCGGCAAGGTGATCGGCATCTGCGGCGGGATGCAGATGCTCGGCCGCACGCTGGACGATCCGCTCGGCCTCGAGGGTGCGCCCGGCAGCGTGCCGGGGCTCGGCCTGCTCGACTTCGACACGACGCTGCAGCCGGACAAGACGCTAAAGAACGTGGCCGGGCATCTCGCGCTGCCCGGCGCGGCCGCCGTGCACGGCTACGAGATCCACATGGGCGACACGCGCGGGCCCGCGCTCGCCGCGCCTGCGCTGGAACTGGCAACGGGCGACGCACCGGGCGGCGTGCGCACGGACGGCGCGGTATCGCCCGACGGGCAGATCCTCGCGACCTACGTGCACGGGCTGTTCGACGCGCCCGACGCGTGCGCGGCCCTGCTCGCGTGGGCGGGGCTCGACGGCGCGGAACGCATCGACTATCCGGCGCTGCGCGAGGCGTCGCTCGAGCGGCTGGCCGATTCGTTCGCCGAGCATCTCGACCTGCGCGCGCTGTACGCCGAGTTCCGCTGACGTACGGCGCGGCCGGCCTGGTATTTTGCGGAGGATCGCGTACAACTCAGGTGGGCGGAGGTCCGCCCGAAGGAGCGCGACGATGAAGGCTCGATGGTGGTTGAGCGTGCTGCTCGCGGTGCTGCTGGGCGCGTCGGCGGTTGCGCACGCGTGTGATTCGTACGCACCGGGCGGCGGTCCGGCTGGCTCCGGCGACGCCGGGCAGGGCAAGAGCGGCGGCTGACGAGCGTATTGGAAATGGAGCGTCAGGGCATGATCGGTCATGCCCTTTTTTACAGCTCGATTCGTTCCTTGTAGGAATCAGTTAAAGCCTTGCGGCGTGTTTATCGGTCGAATCCATTCGAATAGAGTGCGATCCATTCTCACCCACTCACGAAGGAATTCGCCATGAACCCCAATCGTCTGAACGATCTCGGCGCGACGCTGCTGCGCGTCGCGCTCGGCGTGCTGTACCTCGCGCATGTCGCGCAGAAGGTATTCGTCTTCACGCTGCCCGGCACCGCGCAGTTCTTCGCGTCGATCGGCCTGCCGGGCTGGCTCGCGTATGTGACGGCCTTCGTCGAGCTGGCCGGCGGCCTCGCGCTGCTCGCGGGCTTCCGCGTGCGGATCGCCGCGCTCGTGCTGCTGCCGTTCATGCTCGGCGCGGTGTCCGCGCATCTGCCGAACGGCTGGGGCTTCGCATCGCCGCACGGCGGCTGGGAATACCCGGCGTTCTGGGCCGTCACGCTGGCCGTGCAGGCGCTGCTGGGCGGCGGCGCCTTCGCGCTCGGCGCGCCGCGCGCGGCGACGCGACCCGCATAAACGGGGCAGGCATCGGCGCAACCCGTTCCGGTGACACCCCGTTTGCCGATATCATCGCTCCCTGTATCCGCAATCGAGCGGCGCCTGCCATGCGGCACGCGCCGCGCGGCCTTCTCGGGGGAATTCATGACGGTCATCGTGGTGGCGAATCCGAAGGGCGGCGTGGGGAAGAGCACGCTGTCCACCAATCTTGCCGGCTATTTCGCGGCGCAGGGCGCATGGGTCGCGCTCGCCGATCTGGACCGGCAGCAGTCCGCGCATGCATGGCTCGACCTGCGGCCGGCTGGCCTGCCGGCGATCGAGGCATGGGATCTCGATCCGGACGCGCCGACGAAGCCGCCGCGCGGCCTCGAATATGCGGTGATCGACACGCCGGCCGGGCTGCACGGCAACCGGCTCAACGTCGCGCTGCAGCTCGCGGACAAGGTGATCGTGCCGCTACAGCCGTCGATGTTCGATATTCTCGCGACCCAGCAGTTTCTGGAGCGCCTCGCCGGCGAGAAGGCGGTGCGCAAGGGCAGCGTCGAGGTCGGGATCGTCGGGATGCGGGTCGACGCGCGTACGCGCTCGTCCGACCAACTGCACCGTTTCGTCGAGGGGCTCGGGCTGCCGGTGCTCGGCTACGTGCGCGACACGCAGAACTACGTGCAGATCGCCGCGCACGGCCTGACGCTGTGGGACGTCGCGAAGAACCGTGTCGAGAAGGATCTCGAGCAGTGGCGGCCGATCGTCGAATGGGCCGAGCGCCGTGCGTCGAAAGCGGAGAAGGTCGCGAAGGCGTCCTGATCCGCGTTGGCCGAACCGGGCGAAGCCGGGGCACGGTGAGCAAGGCAGAGTGAATGACAAAGGGCCTGATCCGGCATCGCGCCGGATCAGGCCCTTTGTTTTCATACGGTTGCGCGGCTCCGGCCGCCATGACGCGCGGGGCGCCGCGACAGCTACCCGGCGTGTCGTGACACGCCGATGGCCGGCCGTATTACGTCCAGTTCTGCGTCGGCACGTGATCGCGATGGCCCTTGATCTTGTTGCCTTCGTCGATGAACACGAGCTTCGGCTTCCAGCCGGCCTGCAGCTCGGCTTCGTCGACCATCGCGAACGCCGCGATGATCACGAGGTCGCCGAGTTGCGCGCGACGCGCGGCCGAGCCGTTCAGCGAGATCATCCCGCTGCCGCGCTCGCCCTTGATCGCGTACGTCGAGAAGCGCTCGCCGTTGTTGATGTTCCAGATGTCGATCCGTTCGTTTTCGACGAGGTTCGCTGCTTCGAGCAGGTCTTCGTCGATCGCGCACGAGCCTTCGTAATGCAGCTCGCAGTGCGTGACGGCCGCGCGGTGGATCTTCGATTTGAGCATATGGCGCTGCATGGTATCTCCGTGATGCGTGAGAGGCGAGGGCGGGCGGCCCGTCAGATTTCCAGGTTGTCGATCAGGCGCGTCGCGCCGAGCTTCGCGGCCGCGAGCACGACGAGCGGTTCGCCGGCTTCGAGCTCGGCGGCGCTCGGCGCGATCAGGTTCGCGCGGCGGCGGATCGAGATGTAGTCGGGCGCCCAGCCGCGCTCGGCCAAGTGCATGCATGCGGTCTGCTCGAGCTTGCCGAGGTCGCGTTCGCCGCCGAGCACGCCTTCGCGTACGCGCTGCAGCGTCTTCGCGAGTTCGGGCGCTTCCTTGCGCTCGTCGGGCGTCAGGTAGCGGTTGCGCGACGACAGCGCGAGGCCGTCCTCGTCGCGCACGGTCTCGGCCGCGATGATCTCGACCGGCAGCGCGAGCTGCTGGCACATGCGGCGCACGATCATCAATTGCTGGTAATCCTTCTTGCCGAACACGGCGACGCGCGGCTGCACGCAGGACATCAGCTTCGCGACGACCGTGCACACGCCCGTGAAGAAGCCGGGGCGGAACTCGCCCTCGAGAATCCCGCCGAGGTCGTCGGGCGGCAGCACGCGGTACTCCTGCGGCTCCGGATACATGTCGCGCTCGGTCGGCGCGAACAGCACGTAGACGTTTTCCTTCTGCAGCTTCTCGATATCGTCCTGCAGCGTGCGCGGATACTTGTCGAAATCCTCGTTCGGGCCGAACTGCAGCCGGTTGACGAAGATGCTCGCCACGACCGGATCGCCGTGCTGGCGCGCGAGGCGCATCAGCGACAGGTGACCTTCGTGCAGGTTGCCCATCGTCGGCACGAACGCCGTGCGGTTCTGGCCGCGCAACTGGTCGCGCAGTTCCTGGATCGAGCTGATGACTTTCATGATCGGGTAGCGGGTTCCTCGCGCATGCGCGCGTTGGCGCCGCAACTGCGGCGTCGGGGTCGAAGCGGAGAACGCCGGCGCGCGGGCCGCGCATCGGGCGTCGGCGGATTGTAGAGGATTTGGCCGCCGGGCGCATCGAAAAAAGAACGATCGTTCACTTTTTAATCGGGCGCGTCGCTGGCGAGCCGCGCGGGCGGGGCCGGCGGCGCAATGCGGTGTGTCGAGTGTGCAGGGGCGACGCGGGCGCGGCGGCCCGCCTTACGCGGGCAGGTAGGCGAGGCGCACGTAGATCGGCGCGAACGGTTCGGCCTGGGTGATCTCGACGAGCGATTCGCGCGCGAGCTCGAGCATCGCGATGAAGTTCACGACGACCACCGGCACGCCGCGCGACGTGTCGAACAGGTCGGCGAACTCCATGAAGCGCGCGTTCTGCAGGCGGCGCAGGATCAGGCTCATGTGCTCGCGCACCGACAGCTCCTCGCGGGAGATCTTGTGGTGCTGGACGAGCTTCGCGCGCTTGAGCACGTCGGCCCACGCGGCGCGCAGGTCGTCCGAGTTCACGTCGGGGAAGCGTGGCGTGACGCTCTGCTCGATGTAGACCTCGGCGCGCAGGAAGTCGCGGCCGAGCTGCGGCAGCTGGTCGAGGCGCTGCGCGGCGAGCTTCATCTGCTCGTATTCGAGCAGGCGGCGCACGAGTTCCGCGCGCGGATCCTCGGCTTCCTCGCCGGTGTCGGCCTTCTTGACCGGCAGCAGCATCCGCGACTTGATCTCGATCAGCATCGCGGCCATCAGCAGGTATTCGGCCGCCAGCTCGAGGTTCGACGTGCGGATCTGGTCGACGTAACCGAGATATTGCGCGGTGACCTGCGCCATCGGGATGTCGAGCACGTTGAAGTTCTGCTTGCGGATCAGGTACAGCAGCAGGTCGAGCGGGCCTTCGAACGTCTCGAGGAACACCTCGAGCGCATCGGGCGGGATGTAGAGATCCTGCGGCAGCTTGAAGAGCGGCTCGCCGTACAGGCGTGCGAACGCCGCGACACCGTCTACCGTGTCGGGCGTCGAGTCGGCGCCCGCGGGCGCGGCGATCGCGTCGTCCTGCCGGGCGGCGCTGGCCTCGTCGGCGGCGCTCACGTCGTCAGAAGTTCTGGTAGTAGACGTAGGACGTTTGCTTCACGCGCGATTCCTGCTGCTCGGCGCGCTCGTCGAGGTCGATCGGCTGCTTGTCCCACAGCAGGGAGCGGCCCTTGCGCTGCTCTTCTTCGAGCGTCGGCTTCTGTTGCTTGAGCTGGTTCAGGAATTGCGTGACGTCGGACTGGTACGGCATGGCTTGGCTTTCCGTTTCGGGCGGCGCACGGTGCGCCGGATTCTCGATGGCGGGATTTTACCGCATCGCGGGGAACAGCCGGCGGCAATCGCGCGTCGAATCCGCTGGCCGGGGCACGGCCGGCGCCAGCGCCGGGGGCCGGCAAGCGCTGCGCCGCGGTCACGTCCGCCCGCGGCGCGGTTTGCAAACATTAAGCTTCGACGCCTGCACCCTGTGGTCAAATACAGGGTTTTCCACGAAACCGAGACAACCGAGGACGAGGTCATATTTGGCGGGTCAGGCGAACCAGCAAGCACATCCGGCGCGTGAGGCGAATCCGCGCGCGGCCCGTGATCCCGGCGATCGCGCACGGCGCGGCGCCGGTGCCGCGGCCCGGACTGCCCTCGTGGGCTGTCTCGCCGCGTGCGTCGTGTTGCCGGCCTACGCGAAGTACGACGTCGACATCGACGCGCCGCGCTCGATCCGCAAGCTCCTCAAGACCCATCTCGACATCGCGCGCTTCGCGAAGCGCGACGACATCAGCGACGACCAGTTCGACTTCCTCGTGACCGCCACGCCGCAGCAGGTGCGCGACCTGACCGCGACGGCCGGCTATTTCTCGCCGGTCGTGCGCACCGACGTGCGCACGCGCGACGGCAGGCGCGACGTGCGCGTCGCCGTCGATCCCGGGCCGCAGACCGTCGTGTCGACGGTCGACCTGACGTTCAAGGGGCCGGTCGATACCGAGGATCCGAAGCAGGAGGCCGCGACCCGCTTCGCGTTCTCGCTGAAGCCGGGCGACCCGTTCACGCAGTCCGACTGGGACGGCGCGAAGGGGGCGGCGCTCAGGCAATTGCAGTCGCGCCGCTACCTGGGCGCGAAGATCGCGTCGTCGGAGGCGCGCATCGATCCGCGCACGCAGCGCGCGACGCTGGCCGTCACGTTCGACAGCGGTCCGACGTTTACGATCGGCAAGGTCGACGTCGACGGCGTGCGCCGCTATCCGGAGAAGATCGTCACGAACGTCAATCCGCTGTCGGAAGGCGAGATCTACGACGCACGGCGGATCACCGAGCTGCAGCGGCAACTGCAGAACACGCCGTACTACGCGAGCGTCGCGATCGATGTCGGCGACGATATCGCGAAGCCCGCGCGCACGCCCGTGCACGTGAAGGTCAGCGAGTTCCCGTACAACAGCATTCGCGGCGGCGTCGGCTACGCGACCGATACGGGCCCGCACGTGCAGGGCTCCTACACGTACCTCGACACGTTCGGCGCCGCGTGGCCGCTCACCGTGTCGGGCCGGCTCGACCAGATCCAGCAGTACGGCCAGGTCCAGCTGTCGATGCCGCCCGGCGCGAAAGGGTGGACCAACAGCGTGCTCGCGTCGTACACGAACACCAACGTGTCGGACACGCGCATCTACAGCGCGCGGGTCGGCGTGCAGCGCACGCGCACCGGTCAGTTCATCGACTACGCCTATTCGCTGATGTACTACCAGGACCGGCTCGACCAGAACGGCGCGAGCCCCACCACGAGCCGCGCGCTGGTGCCGCAGTGGGCCTGGACGCGCCGCAACGTCGACGATCCGCTGTTCCCGCGCTCGGGCAACCTGATCCACGCGGAGGCCGGCTTCGCGATCAAGGGCGCGCTGACCGACCAGACCTTCATCCGCGGTTACGCGCGCGGCCAGCAGTACGTGCCGATCGGCAAGCGCGACCTGTTCGTGTTCCGCGCTGAACTGGGCGGGGTGTTCACGAGCGGCAGCTCGGCCGGCGTGCCGGCGTCGCTGCTGTTCCGCGCGGGCGGCTCGAACTCGGTGCGCGGCTACGGTTACCAGAGCATCGGCAACAACGTCGACGGCTCCGTGCTGCCGACCAAGTACCTGATGACGGGCACCGCCGAATACCAGCACTGGTTCAACCGCGACTGGGGGGCCGCGACGTTCTTCGACATCGGCACCGCGACCGATGCGTGGGGCGAGCGCGTGTTCTACCCGGGTGTCGGCATCGGCGCGCGCTGGCGCAGCCCCGTCGGCCCGATCAACGTCGACGTCGCGTACGGGCTGCGCAATCACAGCGTGCGCCCGTACCTGACGCTCGGCATCGCTTTCTGACCTTATTGCCCGCTCCACGACGAACCGCATGACGAAGGACCCGAACGACACGCCGCCGCCTCACGATCCGGACTCGCCCGCGCCCGATGCACCGCCGCGCGCGCCGCGCCGCGCTCGGGCGGGCCGGGTCGTCGCGTGGACGCTCGCGACGGTCGTGCTGCTCGTCGTGCTGGCGGCCGGGCTCGTGCTGGCCGCCGCGGCGACCGAGCCCGGCACGCGGCTCGCGTGGCAGGCGGCCGTGCGCGTGCTGGGCGGTCGGCTCGCGGGCACGCTGGAAGGTGGCGCGCTCGCGACCGGCGTACGGCTGCGCGGCTTCGCGTGGACGAGCCCCGGCGGCACGGGCACCGAAGTGCGGATCGACCGGCTCGACGGCCGCTGGGCGTTGACCCGCGCGCCGTGGCGGCTGTCGATCGCGTATCTGCGCGCGGGCACGATCGACGTGCGGATCGCGCCGGGGCCGTCGACGCCGGCCACGACGCCGCAGGACCTGAGCCTGCCGCTGCAGTTGCGGATCGACGACCTGCGCGTCGATCGCCTGGCGATCCACGAAGGCGGCTCGACGACGCAGCTCGACCACCTTGCACTGAACGGCCGCAGCGACGGCCGTCACCACGAACTTGCGCTCGATGGCGTCGACACGCCATACGGCGCGCTGACCGCGCGGGCGAAGCTCGACGGCGTGAAGCCGTTCGCGCTGACGGGCAACGCGACCTACGTGGGCAAGCTCGCCGACGAACCGGTCAACGCGAGCGCGAACGTATCGGGTTCGCTCGAAGCGCTCGTTGCCGACGTTGCCGCGAGCGGGATGAAGCTGAACGGGCGCGCGCACGTCGAGGCCGCGCCGTTCGGCGCGGTGCCGCTCACGCGCGCGTCGCTCGCGTTCGATCACGTGAATCCGCAGGCGATTGCGCCGGGCGCGCCGGCCGCCGATCTCGCGGTGCGTGCGGAATTGGCGCCGGTGAGCGCGCCGGCCGGCGCCGCACCGGCGAAGGGGTTCGCGGTGACGGGCCTGGTGTCGATCGTCAACGCGAAGCCTGGCACGCTCGGCGAGCACCTGCTGCCGGTCGTCGACGCGCATGCGACGGTGAATCTCGACGCGCACGCGCAGCGGATCGACGGCCTCGCGCTGAAACTGATCCGCGACGGCAGCGTGACCGGCCGCGGCACGCTGACGGGCGGCAAGGGCCGCTTCGACCTGAAGGTCGCGAATCTCGACCTCAATGCATTCGTCGCCGAACTGCGGCCGATGCGCCTCGGCGGCCCGCTCGGCGTGACGCTCGCCAGCGACGTGACGACGGTCGACTTCAACCTGAACGATCCGAAGCTCGCGCTCGGCGCGCGTGCGAAGGTCGCGCTGACGCCGCAGCAGACGGTGCTGACCGACGCGCGCGTGACCGCGGGCAAGGGTCGCATCGACCTGACCGGCGTGTTCCGTCACGACGCACATTCGAGCTACGACGCGAAGGCGACGCTGGCCGCGTTCGATCCGCTGCTGCTCGCCGCGATGAAGGCGCCGGGCGCGGGCGGCGGCAAGCCGGCGGCAAAAACGGCGAAGGCGGCAGCCAAGGCGCAGGCCCCGCGCGGCGAGACGCGCGTGTCGGGCACGCTGACGGCCTCCGGCGCGTTCGCACCGCAGGTGTCGACGAAGGCGACCTTCAAGCTCGGCGACAGCCTGTACGACGGCGTGCCGCTGACCGGCGCCGGCGTCGTGCAACTGGCCGGCACGCGGGTCCTGCCGAGCAACGCAACTCTGTCGATCGCGGGCAACCACGTCGACCTGCGCGGCAGTTTCGGCGCGCCTGGCGACCGGCTGGGCTTCGTCATCGACGCGCCGGAGCTCGATCGGCTCGGTTTCGGCATGCAGGGCCTCGTGCAGGCGCAGGGCGACCTGACCGGCAGCTTCGCGCATCCGAACGTGACGGCCACCTACAAGGCCCAGCACGTCGTGGTCGGCTCGAACCGGATCGGCGCGGCGCAGGGCCGTGCCGACATCCGCGACGGCGCGCATGGCGCGCTCGTGTTCACGGCCGACGCGACCGACATCGCGCTCGGCTCGCTGCAGTTGAAGTCGCTGCGCGCGAACCTCGACGGCACGCGCGCGAAGCACACGCTCGACGCGTCGGCGATCGGGATGGCCGGCGGCCGCGTGATCGACCTGACGCTCGCGGCGAACGGCGGCGTGGTCGAGAGCCGCGACGGGATGCGCTGGGACGGCACCGTCACGCGTCTCGCGAACCGAGGCACGCCGGCGGTGGCGCTGCAGTCGCCGCTCGCCGTGTCGGCCGGCGCTGGCCGCGTGACGCTCGGCGCGACGCGGCTCACGCTCGAAGGCGCGGCGATCGACCTGAAGTCGTTCGTGTTCGATCACGGTCAGATGCGCTCGGCAGGCTCCGTGCGCGACGCATCGGTCGCGCGTTTCCTCGAGGTTCGTCAGGAGCTGACCGGCCAGCGGCCGCCGCTTCGCACCGACGTCGTGCTCGATGCCGACTGGGACTTCTCGCTCGGCGCGAACGCGACCGGCTACGTGCAGATGAAACGGCGCGGCGGCGACGTGACGATCGAGTCCGGGCGCGGCATCGCATCACTCGGGTTGACCGACCTGTCCGCGCGCGCGCGCTTCGCGCCGGGCAACCGGCTCAACGTGGTGGCGCTCGCGAAGGCAAACCGGATCGGCTCGCTCGACGCGAACGTCACCGTGCCGTTCGCGCTGCGCGACGGCGTGTTCGGCGTCGTCGACGACGGCCCGCTGTCGGGCCGCATCGACGCCGACGTCCCGTCGCTGAAGGCGACCGGCAACCTGCTCGGGCCGAGCTACCTGCTCGGCGGGCGCGCAGCGCTGCACCTGACGATCGCGGGCACGCCGGTGAAGCCGAACGTGTCGGGGATGCTGACGGGCGACGATCTGTCCGCGACGCTCGTCGACCAGGGCGTGCAGTTGAAGGACGGCATCGTGCGCGTGAAGCTCGCGGAGAACCTCGTCGAATTCCAGCAGGTCGAGTTCCACGGCGGCGACGGCACGCTGCGCGCGCTCGGCCGCGTGCGTCTCGATGGCGAGGCGCCGGACCTGACCGCGAGCATCGTCGCGGACAAGCTCGAGCTGTTCGCGGCGCCGGACCGCAAGCTGTCGCTGTCGGGCAAGGCGACTGTCGCGAACGACGGGCCGCGCGGCGCGCTGTCGATCGACGGCAAGTTCGTCGTCGACCGCGCGTTGTTCGACCTGCCGGAGGAATCGGCGCCGCACCTGTCCGACGACGTCGTGATCGTGCGGCCGGACGGCACGGTGCGCGGCGAGACGCCGACCGGCACTGCAGCCACGAAGCCGCAGAAGGTCGACGAGAAGCCGGCGCCGTCGCTCGCGCCGCGCGCGAACATCGACATCGGCCTCGGCAACAACTTCCGCTTCAGGGGCCACGGCGCGGATCTCGGGCTGCGCGGCACGATCACCGTGATGAGTGCGCCGGGCGTGCCGCTGCGCGCGGTCGGCAACGTGCGCGTGACGGAAGGGTCGACGTATACGTCGTTCGGCCGCAAGCTCGCGGTCGAGAACGGTTTCTTCACGTTCAACGGCCCGGTGTCGAATCCGGGCGTGAACATCCTCGCGATGCGGCGCAACCAGGAGGTCGAGGCCGGCGTGCAGGTCACCGGCACGATCCAGTCGCCGACGGTCAAGCTCGTGTCCGAGCCGAACGTCACCGACAACGAGAAGCTGTCGTGGCTGCTGTTCGGCCACGGCACCGACCAGGGCAACAACGTCGGCCAGCAAAACGCGATGACGGCCGCGCTCGCGCTGCTCGGCAGCGCGACCGGCAAGCGCGTCGCGCAGAGCATTGGTCTCGACGAATTCTCGATCGGCCGCAGCGACGTCGGCCTGACCGACCCGCAGGTCATCCAGGTCTCGAAGGCGATCAACGAGCGCTTCGTGTTGGGCTTCGAGCAGGGGCTGCAGTCGGCGAGCAACGCGTTCAAGGCGACGATCAACCTGACGCGCTTCTGGTCGGTGTCCGCGTACGGCGGCACGTTCCAGGGCGTCGACTTGAACTACACGCGGCGCTTCGATCGCTGGTTCAGCCAGCGGTGATGAAGAAGGGGCGCTGTCCGGCCTCGCTCAGACCGTCGCACCCGGTCTCGGGTTGGCGCGCACGCATGTGTCGAAGCCTTCTCGCGTCGCGGCGTCGCGGTGGACGGCGTGAATGTGAGCGGCGGCGCGAAGTGGATCGTTCGACCTGCGACGGCATGGACATGCCGGCGGCGGCTGTCGCAGGCGGCTGGCTCGCGCAACGCGAGCCATGCGAAGCGCCGGGCGGTGCTGCGCGCGCCGCGTCATGAAAAAAAGCCCCGCACGTATCGTGCGAGGCTTTCGTGCTCGAGCGCAGGCGGGTGACGCTTACTTCACGCGCATGCCGGGCTTCGCGCCGCTGTGCGGCTCGAGGATGTAGAGGCCCGGCTCGGCCTTCTCGTCGGAAGCCGACGCGGCGAGCACCATCCCTTCGGACAGCCCGAACTTCATCTTGCGCGGCGCGAGGTTCGCGACCATCACCGTCAGCTTGCCGACGAGCTGCTCGGGCTGGTAAGCCGACTTGATGCCCGAGAACACGTTGCGGGTCTTTTCCTCGCCGATGTCGAGCGTGAGCTGCAGCAGCTTGTCCGAGCCTTCGACGGCCTGGCACGCGACGATCTTCGCGATGCGCAGGTCGACCTTCGCGAAATCGTCGATCGAGATCGGACTGTCGTCAGCACCATTCGCGGCCGCGACCTTCGCGTTCGCCTTGGCGTTCTTCGCATCCTTCGCGGCGTTGGCGGCGGTCGCCCCGGCGGCCGCGGCGCCGGCGGCCTCGGCCTGCAGCGAATCGCGGTTCGCCGCGAGCAGCGCGTCGACCTGTTTCTGATCGACACGCGTCATCAGGTGCTGGTACGCCTTGATCGGTTGCGCCGACGACAGCGGCTTCGCGGCATCGGTCCACGCGAGCGGTGCGATCCCGAAGAAGGTCTCGACGGCTTCGGCCACGCGCGGCATCACCGGCTTCAGTGCGAGCGACAGCAGGCGGAACGCCTCGAGGCTCACGCTGCAGGTTTCGTGCAGCGCGACCGCGTTGGCCGGATCCTTCGCGAGTTCCCACGGCTTCGCGCCGTCGACGTATGCGTTCACTTCGTCCGCGAGTTCCATCGTCTGGCGCAGCGCGCGGCTGTATTCGCGCGCTTCGTAGTGCGCGGCGATCGCGGGAATCGCATCGCGCAGCTTCGCGACGAGCGGATGGTTCATCGCGCTGTCCTGCACGCGGCCGTCGAAACGCTTGATCAGGAAGCCGGCCGCGCGGCTCGCGATGTTCACGTACTTGCCGACGAGGTCGCTGTTCACGCGCGCCTGGAAGTCGTCGAGGTTCAGGTCGATGTCTTCCATCGTCGCGTTCAGTTTCGCGGCGAAGTAGTAGCGCAGCCATTCGGGGTTCAGGCCCGTGTCGATGTAGCTCTGCGCGGTGATGAACGTGCCGCGCGACTTCGACATCTTCGCGCCGTCGACCGTCAGGAAGCCGTGCGCGAACACGTTGGTCGGCGTGCGATGGCCCGAGAACTCGAGCATTGCCGGCCAGAACAGCGTGTGGAAGTACAGGATGTCCTTGCCGATGAAGTGGTACTGCTCGGCGGTCGAGCCCGAGCGGATCCACGCATCGAAGTCGATGCCCTTGCGGTCGCACAGGTTCTTGAAGCTCGCGTAGTAACCGACCGGTGCGTCGAGCCACACGTAGAAGTACTTGCCGGGCGCGCCGGGGATCTCGAAGCCGAAGTACGGCGCGTCGCGCGAGATGTCCCAGTCGGCGAGCTTGGCTTCACCGGCGTCGCCGAGCCATTCGCGCATCTTGTTGGTGGCTTCGGGCTGCGCGAGGCCGCTGACCCATTCGCGCAGGAACGACTCGCAGCGCGGGTCGGACAGGCGGAAGAAGTAGTGCTTGGACGTCTTGCGCACCGGCGTCGCACCCGACACCACCGAGTACGGGTTCAGCAGTTCGGTCGGCAAGTAGGTCGAGCCGCACACTTCGCAGTTGTCGCCGTACTGGTCCTTCGCGTGGCACTTCGGGCACTCGCCCTTGATGAAGCGGTCCGGCAGGAACATTTCCTTGACGGGGTCGTACGCCTGCTCGATCTCGCGCTCGGCGATCAGGCCGTTTTCCTTCAGCGCGAGGTAGATCTTCTCGCTCAGCACGCGGTTCTCGTCCGAGTCGGTCGAGTAGAAGTTGTCGAACGACACGCCGAAGCTGTCGAAGTCGCGCTTGTGCTCGATCCATACGCGGTCGATCAGCTGCTTCGGCGTGAGGCCTTCCTTCTCCGCGCGCAGCATGACCGGTGTGCCGTGCGTGTCGTCGGCGCCGATGTAGTAGACCTCGTGGCCGTGCATTCGCAGCGTCCGCACCCAGATGTCGGTCTGGATGTACTCGACCAGGTGGCCGATGTGGATCTGGCCGTTGGCATAGGGCAGTGCGGACGTAACGAGGATCTGGCGGCTACCTTGCGGCGCCGCAGCCTGCACGGAAGTGAGGTCGGATGCGGACATAGGGTCTGTAGAAGAACGGCGGAAACGACGGAAACTGCGATTCTAGCAGGGGCGCGCGCAGGTCAGTCGGGGCGGGTATTCCGGATCGGGCGCCGGAAGGGGCGGGGTCGCCCGGGCGGCGTGCCCGGCGGTGTGATGTTGCGGTGCGGCAGACGAATGGCGGGCAAAAAAAACCGGGGCGGATACGGCCCCGGAGCAACAACGACAAGAGGAGAATGGTGACGCGCCGGCAGCGCCAGCCGCGTACCGTAATGAGAGACCGCGGGCCGCGACAGAAGTTCGAAATTTTTTTCGATTTGTTACGGGTCCCGCTGGAAGCCCTGTACGGCGGGGCTGTGCGCGTGGCGCACGGCCCCGTTTCCTCTCGTGGCGATGCTTACTGCTGTGCTGCGCGCAGGTAGATCTCGACGCGGCGGTTTTGCGCACGGCCGGCTTCGGTCGCGTTGTCCGCGATCGGGTTCGACGGGCCCATGCCCTGTGCCGACAGGCGGCCGCCGGCGACGCCGCGCTGCGCGAGCGCGTTCACGACGCTCTGCGCACGGTTCTGCGACAGCGTCTGGTTCAGCTGTGCCGAGCCGGTGCTGTCCGTGTAGCCGACGATCGAGGCCGTCACTTGCGGGTTCTGGTTCAGCGTCGTCGCCAGGTCGTTCAGCAGCGGCGTGAAGGCCGGCGTGATCGCGTACTGGTTCGTCGCGAACGTCACCGAGCTCGGCACGTTCAGCTTCAGCGAGCCGTCCGGCTGCTCGGTCACTTGCGTACCCGTCTTCGCTGCCGACGGTGCGAGCTTGTTCTTGATCGCTTGCCAGTTGTAGCCCGTCACGCCGCCGACCAGTGCGCCGACGCCCGCGCCGATCGCCGCGCCCTTGCCGCCACCGGCCAGTGCGCCGATGCCCGCGCCCAGCGCTGCACCCGTGCCGGTACCGACGGCCGTGTTGTTGCCTTGCTGCGTGGCGCAGCCTGCCAGCAATGCGCCGGCCAATGCGAAGACGGACAGGCGGGTCGCGATTTTCATGTTCATCTTGGATTCCTCTCTTGGTTGAACGAGTCGACAACGACGACAAACAACAATTACGGCTCCCTCCACGGGCGCCCGAAAAAGGAGGGCAGGCCCGTGCTCGCGGCAGCCGCCGAGACGGCCGCATGCCCTGTTTGCCAGCGTGGCTGTTCCGGACAGGGTGACGCGTCAGCCTCTACAATATAGGCGGTTGACGGCCGATTTGGCCCCATAGCATACCGCACGCGAAGAGTGCGCCGCCGCGCGCGTTCGCGCAATGGCGTGCAACAGATTCTTTCACTTTTCCCGATTTTCGCCGCGTAATTTGATATTTTTTGACGTTTGCGCGAGAGAAAAACGTTTTCATGGAGTTTCGATGAGCATTGACCGGGCACAAGTCGACGCCGCGCTGGCGGCTGTCGTCGACCCCAATACCGGCCGCCCGTACGCGGCGAACAAGGGCGTGCGCAACGTCGCGATCGACGGCGACGCCGTGGCGGTCGACGTGGTGCTCGGCTATCCCGCGCGCAGCCAGCACGACGACGTGCGCGCACGTATCACCGATGCGCTGAAGGCCGTGCCGGGCGTGCGCGACGCACGTGTCGCCGTGTCGCAGGAGATCGTCGCGCACACGGTGCAGCGCGGCGTGAAGCTGCTGCCCAACGTGAAGAACATCGTCGCGGTCGCGTCGGGCAAGGGCGGCGTCGGCAAGAGCACGACGGCCGTCAACCTCGCGCTCGCGCTCGCCGCGGAGGGCGCGTCGGTCGGCATCCTCGATGCCGACATCTACGGCCCGTCGCTGCCGACCATGCTTGGCATTCACGGCCAGCGCCCCGAGTCGCCCGACAGCCAGTCGATGAACCCGCTGGTCGGCCACGGGCTGCAGGCGAACTCGATCGGCTTCCTGATCGAGGAAGACAACCCGATGGTATGGCGCGGCCCGATGGCGACCTCGGCGCTCGAGCAGCTGCTGCGCCAGACCAACTGGCGCGAGCTCGACTACCTGATCGTCGACATGCCGCCGGGCACGGGCGACATCCAGCTCACGCTCGCGCAGCGCGTGCCGGTGACGGGCGCCGTGATCGTGACGACGCCGCAGGACATCGCGCTGCTCGATGCGAAGAAGGGCCTGAAGATGTTCGAGAAGGTCGGGATTCCGATCCTCGGTATCGTCGAGAACATGAGCATCCACATCTGCTCGAACTGCGGTCACGAGGAGCACATCTTCGGCGCGGGCGGCGCCGAGCGGATGGCGCAGGACTACGGCGTGAACGTGCTCGGCAGCCTGCCGCTCGACATCGCGATCCGCGAGCGCGCCGACAGCGGCACGCCGACGGTCGTGGCCGATCCGGAAGGTGCGCTGGCGCAGCGCTACCGCGACATCGCGCGCGGGGTCGCGCTGGCGATCGCCGAGCGCGCGCGCGACATGACGTCGAAGTTCCCGTCGATCGTTGTTCAAAATACGTAAAACCCTTGCGGGGCGGGGCCTCACGCTGTTTACGGCGCCGCGAGGCGCGGTATCATGGCGACTTTTCCCGGGTCCCTTTACCCGCCCGGCATGGCCGCCGTGTCAAACGGCCGCCAGCCGGCATGAGGATCGAATGAACCAACGACATCACGGCGTGCGCGCCGGCCGCGCGCGGCGCGCGCTGCTGGCCGCCGCCGCGCTGGGCCTCCTGGCCGGCTGTACCTCTTTTTCCTCGTCGCACGAAAAGCGCGCCGATGCGCAGTTGCAGCCGACCGTCGGCTCGCAGGCACGCGGCGCGGTGACGTTCGTCGAACGTCCGGACGGCGTCCAGGTCACGTACAACCTGGTCGGCCTGCCGCCGAACAGCGATCACGCGCTGCAAGTGCACGAGCGCGGCGACTGCAACGCGGGCGACGGCTCGAGCGCCGGCCAGGTGTTCGCGCCGGCGGCCGACCGCTTGCGTGCGGGCGCGCGTGTCGCCGGCGATCTCGGCAACATCCATGCGGATGCGAACGGCGTCGCGGCCGGTTTCATCGTCGCGCCCGATCTGGCCCTCGACGGCGTGCGCTCCGCGCTGACCCGCGCAGTGCTGGTGCACCGCGACTCGAGCGACCCCGCGTTTCCGCAGCATGGCGCGGGCCCCGCGCTCGCTTGCGGCGTGATCCGTTGACGGCCGCCGCGTGCGCGGCCCGATGATCGCGTAAAATGTGCGCCTTTCCGGGTCGCTGCGTCACGCCAGTGGCCCTTACCGACTGTCACGCAGCGTTTCCAGGCGCCCCGATATGAAACGACCCCAACGCTCACTTCGTTCGCTGTCCCCCGAGGGGACGGCCAGCCTCCTTGGGACGGCCCGGCGGAGGCTGGCATGAGTATCAAGTCCGACAAGTGGATTCGGCGCATGGCCGAAGAGCACAAGATGATCGAGCCGTTCGTGCCCGATCAGGTTCGCGCGTCCGAGGACGGTCGCAGGATCGTCAGCTACGGCACGTCGAGCTACGGCTACGACATCCGCTGCGCGGACGAATTCAAGATCTTCACGAACATCAACTCGACGATCGTCGATCCGAAGAACTTCGACGAGGGTTCGTTTGTCGATTTCAAGGGCGACGTGTGCATCATCCCGCCGAACTCGTTCGCGCTGGCCCGCACCGTCGAATATTTCCGCATCCCGCGCACCGTGCTGACGGTCTGCCTCGGCAAGTCGACGTACGCGCGCTGCGGGATCATCGTCAACGTGACGCCGTTCGAACCCGAGTGGGAAGGCTACGTCACGCTGGAGTTCTCGAATACCACGCCGCTGCCCGCGAAGATCTACGCGAACGAAGGTGTCGCGCAGGTGCTGTTCTTCGAAAGCGACGAAGTGTGCGACGTGTCGTACGCCGATCGCGGCGGCAAGTATCAGGGTCAGCGCGGTGTCACGCTGCCGAAAACCTGATCTGGTTGCATAACGTCTCACCAGTTTCCGGGTGACCGCTGCGCGTGACGCGCCGCGGTCGTTCTTTTTGGAGAATCGCCCATGAAGTTTCGTTTCCCCGTCGTCATCATCGACGAAGATTTCCGCTCCGAGAACATCTCGGGCTCCGGCATCCGGGCGTTGGCCGAAGCGATCGAGAAGGAGGGCGTCGAAGTCCTCGGCCTCACGAGCTACGGCGATCTGACGTCGTTCGCGCAGCAGTCGAGCCGCGCGTCGTGCTTCATCCTGTCGATCGACGACGACGAACTCATGCTCGGCGAAACGGGTCCGGACGGCGAGCTGCCCGAGCTCGCGACCGCGATCATCGAGCTGCGCGCGTTCGTCACCGAAGTGCGCCGCCGCAACGCGGACATCCCGATCTTCCTGTACGGCGAGACGCGCACGTCGCGCCACCTGCCGAACGACATCCTGCGCGAACTGCACGGCTTCATCCACATGTTCGAGGACACGCCGGAGTTCGTCGCGCGCCACATCATCCGCGAGGCGAAGGTCTATCTCGACTCGCTCGCGCCGCCGTTCTTCAAGGAGTTGGTCAAGTACGCGGACGAAGGCTCGTACTCGTGGCACTGCCCGGGCCACTCGGGCGGCGTCGCGTTCCTGAAGAACCCGCTCGGCCAGATGTTCCACCAGTTCTTCGGCGAGAACATGCTGCGCGCGGACGTCTGCAACGCGGTCGACGAACTCGGCCAGCTGCTCGATCACACGGGCCCGGTCGCGGCGTCCGAGCGCAATGCGGCGCGCATCTTCAGCGCGGACCACCTGTTCTTCGTGACCAACGGCACGTCGACGTCGAACAAGATCGTCTGGCACGCGACGGTCGCGCCCGGCGACATCGTGCTGGTCGACCGCAACTGCCACAAGTCGATCCTGCACGCGATCACGATGACGGGCGCGATCCCGGTGTTCCTCACGCCGACGCGCAACCACTTCGGCATCATCGGCCCGATCCCGCGCGATGAATTCAAGCCGGAGAACATCCGCAAGAAGATCGAGGCGAACCCGTTCGCGCGCGAGGCAATGCGCCAGAACCCGGAGATGAAGCCGCGGATCCTGACGATCACGCAGAGCACGTACGACGGCGTCGTCTACAACGTCGAGATGATCAAGGATCTGCTCGGCGACCTGCTCGACACGCTGCACTTCGACGAAGCGTGGCTGCCGCACGCGACGTTCCACGATTTCTACCGCGACATGCACGCGATCGGCGACGGCCGTCCGCGCACGGGCGCGCTGGTGTTCGCGACGCACTCGACGCACAAGCTGCTCGCGGGCATCTCGCAGGCGTCGCAGATCGTCGTGCAGGATTCCGAGAACCGCACGTTCGACAAGCACCGCTTCAACGAGGCGTACCTGATGCACACGTCGACGAGCCCGCAGTACGCGATCATCGCGTCGTGCGACGTCGCGGCCGCGATGATGGAGCCGCCGGGCGGCACCGCGCTCGTCGAGGAATCGATCGCCGAGGCGATCGACTTCCGCCGCGCGATGCGCAAGGTCGACGCCGAGTACGGCGACGACTGGTTCTTCAGCGTGTGGGGCCCGGACGAACTGTCGGAAGAGGGCATCGGCTCGCGCGAGGCCTGGATGCTGAAGCCGAACGACCACTGGCACGGCTTCGGCCCGCTGGCGGAAGGTTTCAACATGCTCGACCCGATCAAGGCGACGATCATCACGCCGGGGCTCGACGTCGACGGCGAGTTCGGCGAGACGGGCATTCCGGCCGCGATCGTCACGAAGTACCTGGCCGAGCACGGGATCATCGTCGAGAAGACCGGCCTGTACTCGTTCTTCATCATGTTCACGATCGGCATCACGAAGGGCCGCTGGAACTCGATGGTGACCGAGCTGCAGCAGTTCAAGGACGACTACGACAACAACCAGCCGCTGTGGCGCGTGCTGCCGGAATTCGTCGCGCAGCATCCGCGCTACGAGCGCGTCGGCCTGCGCGACCTGTGCACACAGATCCACGACGTGTACCGTGCGAACGACATCGCGCGCCTGACGACGGAGATGTACCTGTCGGACATGGAGCCGGCGATGAAGCCGTCGGACGCGTTCGCGAAGCTCGCGCACCGCAAGATCGACCGCGTGCCGCTCGACGAGCTCGAAGGCCGCGTGACGAGCATCCTGCTGACGCCGTACCCGCCGGGCATTCCGCTCTTGATCCCGGGCGAGCGCTTCAACAAGACGATCGTGAACTACCTGCGGTTCGCGCGCGACTTCAACGAGCGCTTCCCGGGTTTCCATACCGACATCCACGGTCTCGTCGCGGAAGAAGTGAACGGTCGCGTCGAGTACTTCGTCGATTGCGTGCGCGACTGATGGCGACGCAGAGACGAATCCGGGCGATGCGCACGGCGCTGGCCGCGCTCGTCGTCTGGGCGAGCTGGTCGGCAGGGCCGGCGGGGCTGAATGTCGCGCATGCGGAAGTGGCGGCGGCCGACCCGATCGACGTCGCGATGCGGCAGTGCCTCGCGCGGCGCGACCGGTCGTCGCCGGCCGGCCAGATCCAGTGCATGGGCGAGACGCAGCAGCAGTGGCAGGCGGTGATGGACGGCGCGTACCAGCGCCTGTCGAACAATGCGCCGGCCGATGCGAAGCGCGGCTGGCAGGACAGCCAGCGCCACTGGGTCACGTGGCGCAAGGATGAAATTCAGCTACTGAAGGCCGTGTACGACACGACGCGCGGCACCTCGTACGCGATGTCGAGCGCCGACATGCAACTGCAGCCGGTGCGCGATCGCGCGCTGGCGCTGCGCGCGGCGGCCGACCGCTATGCGCCGCCGCCTGTCGCCGTGCCGGTCGCGGCCACGAGCGGTGCGCAGGGTGGTGCCCAGGGCGGCGCGAATGCGGCGCCGGGCGCGGCCGCCGCTGCCGGCGCGAAATCGGCGAGCGCCGCACCGCGCGATCCGGCGATCGGCCGCGTGCGGCCGTGCGTGCAGGATGCCGCGTGTGAGCATGCGCTGTTCGATCTGAACCGCTACTACCAGAAGCTGCGTCGCAAGATGCCCGCTCATTCGGCCGCGACGCTCGCGCGCGCGCAACGCGCGTGGGTCGCGTTCCGCGATGCGACGGCGCCGCTCGTCGGCGAGGACGGACGCGTCGACCTGATCGGCGCGCGCATCGCGACGATGAAGCGGCTGTCGGAGACGGCCGGCAACAAGTAGGGATCGCCGCGACGCCGGTCATCCGGCGCGGCAACGCAAAACGGGCACCCTCGGGTGCCCGTTTGCATTGGGTGCGCCGCGTGCGGCGCTTACGCGGGTTGCTGCGTGTCCAGACGGCCGAACCACGACGGCACAAGCGCGACCGCATCGTCGAGCGACGCGAGCACGTGCAGGCTCAGCGCGACGATCTCGGGCGTCGGTGCCTTCAGGTCGGGCACGGTGACGACCGATGCGCCGGCGCCGGCGGCCGACTGCGCGCCGAAGTCGCTGTCCTCGAACGCGACGCACGCGCGCGCCGGCACGCCGAGGCGTTCGGCCGCGAGCCGGTACACGGCCGGGTCGGGTTTGCCGCGCGCGACTTCGTCACCGCCCGCGATCGCGCGGAAGAACGGCAGCACGCCGACCGCGTCGAGCCGCGCACGGATCACGTCCTGCGCGGACGACGACGCGACCGCGCACGGAATGCCGGCCTGCGCGAGCGCCTCGAGCAGCGCAAGCGCGCCGGACTTCAGCGGAAACTTCGGATGGGGTTCGGGCGCGGCGAGGTGCTCGCGCACGCGGATGCGCACGGCGTCGAACGTGTCGGCGTCGCCGATCAGCCGCGCGAGAATCACCTGGCCTTCGGCGAACGAGCGGCCGACGATCTGCAGGTAGTCGATCTCGGTCAACGTGACGCCGTGTGCGTTCGACACGTCGATCCACGTGTTCATGATGGTCCGCTCGGAATCGACGAGCAGGCCGTCCATGTCGAAGAGCGCGGCGGAGAAGGTCATCGGCGGTATCCGGGATGCGGGGAAGGCGACGGGCGGCACGGCGGCCGCCCGAATGAACGAATGAACAACGGACGCCGAAGGTGTCCGTCCGTGACGGCAGGCTTACTTGCCGAGCGCGGCGCGGGCAGCCTTGATGGCCGCACGCACTTGATCGGGCGCGGTGCCGCCCGGGTGGTTGCGGCTTGCGACCGAACCTTCGAGCGTCAGGTAGCCGAACACGTCGTCGCCGATCAGATGCGCGACGTTCGGCAGTTCCTGCTTCATTTCGTCGAGCGTCAGGTCGGCCAGGTCGATGCCGCGGTCGTCGCAGATCTTCACTGCGTGCGCGACGGCTTCGTGCGCGTCGCGGAACGGCAGCCCGCGCTTCACGAGGTAGTCGGCGAGGTCGGTGGCGGTCGAGAAGCCCTGCAGCGCGGCCGCGCGCATCGCGTCCGGCTTCACGGTGATGCCGGCGACCATCTCGGCGAAGATCCGCAGCGTGTCGGCAACGGTGTCGACCGTGTCGAACAGCGGTTCCTTGTCTTCCTGGTTGTCCTTGTTGTACGCGAGCGGCTGGCCCTTCATCAGCGTGAGGAGCGCCATCAGGTGGCCGTTCACGCGGCCCGTCTTGCCGCGCGCGAGCTCGGGCACGTCCGGGTTCTTCTTCTGCGGCATGATCGAGCTGCCGGTGCAGAAGCGGTCGGCGATGTCGATGAAGCCGACGCGCGGGCTCATCCACAGCACGAGTTCCTCGGAGAAGCGCGACACGTGCGTCATCACGAGCGCGGACGCGGCCGTGAACTCGATCGCGAAGTCGCGATCCGACACCGCGTCGAGCGAGTTCGCGCAGATGCCGTCGAAGCCGAGCGTCTTCGCCACCGCGTGACGGTCGATCGGGTAGCTGGTGCCCGCGAGCGCGGCCGCGCCGAGCGGCAGGCGGTTCACGCGGGTGCGGCAGTCGCGCATGCGTTCCGCGTCGCGCGTGAACATCTCGACGTACGCGAGCAGGTGATGGCCGAACGTGACCGGCTGCGCGACCTGCAGGTGCGTGAAGCCCGGCATGATCGTGTCCGCGTTCTTTTCCGCGAGGTCGACCAGCGCGCCGCGCAGGTCGTTCAGCAGGCCGCCGATGCGGTCGATTTCGCCGCGCAGCCACAGACGGATGTCGGTCGCGACCTGGTCGTTGCGCGAGCGGCCCGTGTGCAGGCGCTTGCCGGCGTCGCCGATCAGCGCGGTCAGGCGCGCCTCGATGTTCAGGTGGACGTCCTCGAGATCCAGCTGCCATTCGAATTCGCCGCGCTCGATCTCGCCCTTGATCTGCGTCATCCCGCGTTCGATCGCGGCGAGGTCGTCGGCGCTGATGATCTTCTGCGCCGCGAGCATGCTCGCGTGCGCGAGCGAGCCGGCGATATCGACGAGCGCGAGGCGCTTGTCGAAAAACACCGACGACGTGTAGCGCTTGACCAGCTCCGACATCGGTTCCGAGAAGCGGGCCGACCAGGCCTCGCCCTTTTTGTGCAGTTGGGACGTCATGGCGATTCTTCGAAGGGGAGTTGGGCGGCGTACGCCGCCGAGGGAATCCCGCGATTCTAACATTCGCGGGCCCGGCCGCCGGCCTTCGCCGGCGCGGGCCGTCCGCGGCGCCTGTCCCCGTTACCGGCGGGAACGGGCCCTAGTCGCGCACGAGTACGACGAGCTTCAGGTCCTCGCGGTGCGCGGGTTTCAGCGTGATCTGCTGGTACACGAGGCGGCCGTCGGCCGGATGGTCGAACTCGCGCAGGCCGCCTTCGCGCTCGAACACGTCCTGTGACGCCCAGTATTGCGCGAACGCGTCGCTGCCGGCCATCAGCGCGTCGATCAGCGCGCGGGTCGGCGCGTCGGCGAGGTGGCGGATCGAGTCCGCGCGGAATTCGGCCGCGAGCCGCCGCGCGCGGGTTTCCCAGTCGACGATCAGCGTGCGCGCGGCCGGTGCCATGAACGTGAAGCGCAGCAGATTGCGGTCGTGCTCGCCGTCGAGCCAGCCCGCGAACAGCGCGGCGGCCGGTGCGTTCCACGCGAGCGCGTTCCATTGCCGGTCGAGCACGTAAGCGGGCGTGGCGATCGCGGCGACGGTTGCCGCGAGCGTCGGCGGCAAGTCGCCGGCCGCGACGTCGGGCTCGGCCGGATCACGCTGCGCGGCCAGCTCGAACAGGTACGCGCGTTCGGCCTTCGACAGCTGCAGCGCGACGGCGATCCGCGCGAGCGCGTCGGCCGACGCCGACACCGGGCGACCCTGTTCGATCCACGTGTACCAGGTCGGGCTGACTCCGCACAGCTGCGCGACTTCCTCGCGCCGCAGGCCCGGCGTGCGGCGGCGCGGGCCGGGCGGCAGGCCGACGGCCTGCGGCGACAGCCGTTCGCGGTGCGCGCGGATGAATTCGCCGAGCGCGCGGGCGGGCGTGGCGTCGAGCGGCGGGGTGGGGGCGGAAGACGGCTGGTTCATGCGAAAACGGCTGAAACGACAAAAAAGGACGCGCGGGATGCACGGGATGCACGACACGGATCGGGGCAGCGATCAGGCAGGTGTAACAAATACCAGAATAACTGCTTGACTTGTACTGGTACAAGCGCGGCCCTATTGTAGCGATTCGCGCGCTGGCAGGCAGCGAGCGCCCCACCCAACGAAGGAGCGAACGATGAAACACCACGACCAGGTCGCCGACGCATTCGGCACGACGGCCGCCGCCTACCTGACGAGCACGGTCCATGCGACGGGCGCCGACCTGCAGGCGCTGGGCGACGCCGTGCGCGCGACGCCCGACGGCGCGGTGCTCGATCTCGGCTGCGGCGCGGGCCACGCGAGCTTCGCGGTCGCGCCGCACGTGCGCGACGTGGTCGCCTACGATCTCGCCGCGCCGATGCTCGCGACCGTCGACGCCGCCGCGCGCGAGCGCGGGCTTGCGAACATCCGCACGCAGCAAGGCCCGGCCGAGCGGCTGCCATTCGACGCAGGCACCTTCGACTGGGTGGTCAGCCGGATGAGCGCGCACCACTGGCACGACGTGCGCGCGGCGCTCGCCGAAGTGCGCCGCGTGCTGAAGCCGGGCGGCCGCGTGCTGATGATCGACATCGCGGGCAACGACCACCCGCTGCTCGACACGTATCTGCAGGCCGCGGAAGTGCTGCGCGACGCGTCGCACGTGCGCGACTACCGCGCCGACGAATGGCTCGCGATGTTCCGCGGCGCCGGGTTCGACGCGAAGGTGCAGCGCCGCTGGCGCCTGCCGATCGATTTCGATACGTGGGTCGAGCGGATCCGCACGCCGGCCGACAGCGTCGCGGGCATCCGCGCGCTGTGGGCGCATGCACCCGACGAGGTACGCGGCTACTACGCGGTGCAGCCGGACGGGTCGTTCGAGCATGACGCGTTGCTGATCGACGCGCAGTGAGCATGCGGCGCGTCGGCCGCTGCTTTCGCTCCTCTCGATGAAAAAAGCCGCGATACGCATGAATTGCGTATCGCGGCTTTCGTTTCACGGCTTTCGTTTTGCGATGCCGGCGCGGCGCGGGGCAGCCCCGCGCCGCGTGCGGATCAGCCCGTGTTGCGCAGGCCGGCCGCGATCCCGTTGATGGTCAGGTGAATCCCGCGGCGCAGCCGCGCGTTCGTATCGCCCGCGCGGTGACGCTTGATCAGCTCGACCTGCAGGTGGTTCAGCGGATCGAGATACGGGAAGCGGTTCTTGATCGAGCGCGCGAGCAGCGGGTTGGTCGCGAGGCGGCCTTCGTGCCCGGTGATTTCCGCGAGCGCCTGCGACGTACGCTCCCATTCGGCGACGATCCGCTCGAACACGTGCTTGCGCAGCTTGCGGTCGGCGACCAGCTGCGCATAGCGCGACGCAACCGCGAGATCGGTCTTCGCGAGCACCATGTCCATGTTCGACAGCAGGTGCGCGAAGAACGGCCAGGTCTTGTTCATCTTCCTGAGCAGCGTCACGCGCTTCGTGCGTTCGGCCGCGTCCTGCGCGCCGTCGAGATACGCGCTCACCGCGCTGCCGAAGCCGTACCAGCCCGTCAGCAGCAGCCGGCACTGACCCCACGAGAAGCCCCACGGAATCGCGCGCAGGTCTTCGATCTTGCGGTTCTTCGGATCCTGCAGCTTGCGCGAGGCCGGGCGGCTGCCGATGTTCAGCTCGGCGATCTCGGTGATCGGCGTCGACGAGAAGAAGTAGTCGGTGAAGCCGGGCGTTTCATAGACGAGCGCGCGATACGACGCCATCGCGGCGTCGGACAGCGTCTGCATCGCGGCCTCGAACGCGGGCAGTTGCGCGGGCGCGTTCGACTGCGGCAGCAGCGACGCTTCGAGCGTCGCGGCGACCACCGTCTCGAGGTTGCGACGGCCGATCTCGGGGTTCGCGAACTTGCTGGCGATCACCTCGCCCTGTTCGGTCAGGCGGATCTGGCCGTTCACGGTGCCCGGCGGCTGCGACAGGATCGCCTGGTAGGTCGGGCCACCCCCGCGGCCGACCGTGCCGCCGCGGCCGTGGAACAGGCGCAGCGTGATCTTGCGTTCGCGAAACAGGTCGACGAGCGCGAGTTCGGCGCGATACAGCTCCCAGTTCGACGTCAGGAAGCCGCCGTCCTTGTTGCTGTCCGAGTAGCCGAGCATCACTTCCTGCTCGGCGCCCTGGTGCGCGATCAGCGCGTCGATGCCCGGCAGCGCGAAGTATTCGCGCATGATGCGAGCGGCGTCGCGCAGGTCGGGAATCGTCTCGAACAGCGGGATCACCATCAGGCCGTTCTTCGCATTGCTGCCGAGCGCGCCTTCGAGCAGGCCCGTTTCCTTCTGCAGCAGCAGCACTTCGACGAGGTCGCTGACCGTCTCGGTGTGCGAAATGATGTAGTTGCGCACCGCACGCGGGCCGAATTGCGCCCGCACCTCGCGTGCCTTCTCGAACACGCCGAGCTCGCTTTGCGCGAGTGCCGAGTACTCGATGTACGGCGAGCGCAGCGGGCGCGGATCGGCAAGCGCGGCAAGCAGCGCGATCAGCTTGTCGTCCTCGGAGAGCGAGGCATAGTCGGCCTGTACGCCGGCGCGCGCGAACAGTTCGGCGACCACGGCCTCGTGGATGTCGGAGCTCTGGCGCAGGTCGATGCTCGCGAGATGGAAGCCGAACACCTCGGCCGCGCGCACGAGCGGCGTGAGGCGCGGTGCGGCAAGCGACGCGCCGTGGTGCTCTTCGAGCGACGCGGTCAATACCTTCAGGTCCGCGACGAACGCTTCGGAATCCGCATACGGAATCGCCCGCACGGGCGGTGCGCCGCGGCCCGCGCTGCGCACCGGCACCGTGCCTTCGCCGAGCCGCACGCGCGCGCTTGCGGCCAGCCGCGTGTAGATGCCGATCAGCGCGCGGCGATACGGTTCGTCGACGCGGTGCGGCGACTGGTCGGGCGATGCGGCGGCGAGTGCCTTCACCGCGTCGTTCGCGCCGACCAGCAGGTTCGACACCGACAGCTCGGCGCCGAGCTTGTGCACCTGTTCCAGATAGTGTTCGAAGATCACCGCGGCCTGACGGTTGATCGCTTCTTCGAGCGTCGGGGCGGTCACGTTCGGGTTGCCGTCGCGATCGCCGCCGATCCAGCTGCCCATCTGGAAGAACGCCGGCACGCGCGCGGACAGGCCGTGTTCGGCGAGCGCCGCCTCGATGTCGCCGTACAGCGCCGGCAGCTCGTCGAGGAACGTCGCGCGGTAGTACGACAGCGCGTTCTCGATCTCGTCGCCGACCGTCAGGCGCGAGTCGCGCAGCATGCGGGTCTGCCACAGCGCGGTCACGCGCGCACGCAGCATCGATTCGTTGTACGAGCGTTCGCGCGCGGTCAGCGGCTGGTCGCGTTCGGCGAGCAGGCGCGCGATGTCGTGCTGCGCGTCGAGGATGCTCTTGCGCTGCACTTCGGTCGGGTGCGCGGTCAGCACCGGCACGATCAGCGCATCGTCGAAGAAGCGCTGCAGCAGGCGCTTCGACGCGTTGCCGGTCGTCTTCAGCTGTTCGAGCGCGTACGCGACGGTGCCGGGCTGCGACGCGGAGCCGGCCAGCGCGTGGATGCGGCGGCGACGGTTGTGGTGGCGGTCTTCCGCGATGTTCGCGAGGTGCGAGAAATAGCTGAACGCGCGCACGACGCTCACCGTCTGCTCCGGCGTCAGCTTGCGCAGCTTCTTCTCGAGCGTCTGCGCGGCTTCGCTGTCGTCCTCGCGGCGAAACTTCACCGCGGTCTGGCGGATCGTTTCGACGACGTCGAACACGGTGTCGCCTTCCTGTTCGCGCACCACGTCGCCGAGCAGGCGGCCGAGGAAGCGGATGTCCTCGAACAGCGGGCCGTCCTTGTCCTCGCGCGTGCGTGCGCCGGGCTTCGATGCACCGGCCGTGCGGGCAGCCGGGCCGGCGGTCTTGGTCGCGCGTTTTGTCTGGCGTATCGGGTCTTTCGGTTTCGTTGCCGTTTTCGCACGGCCGTTCGCGGCGGTGGCGAGGGTGCCCGTCTGGGCGTCGGAGGAGGGCAAGGCAGCATTGCGGCGCGTCGTACGCGCCGATCCGGAAGACTTCACGATGGGTTTCCTTGGGAAAGCTCGAGTCAAAAGGGACTGCGGGGACTACGGGAACTGCGTTCAAGCAACCAGCTACGTGCGGCACATCCGCGCACCGGTATCGCCGCCCGCGCGAAAGCGCGGCGGGAGCAGGCTCCGGGCCGGGGCGGGCCGAAGCGTGCGTGCTACCATTGTTCGATCTTCAATCCCGTCCTTCGATGTTCCAGCAATGAATTCCGAGACCTTTTCGGCCGGGCCGCGTTCGGCACAAGCCCCCGTTACGCTGACGATTGCTTCGCGCGAGAGCCGCCTGGCGATGTGGCAAGCCGAACATGTGTGTGATGCGCTGCGCAAATTATATCCAGCTTGTGACGTGAAAATCCTCGGGATGACGACCCGTGGCGATCAGATTCTCGATCGTACGCTGTCGAAGGTCGGCGGCAAGGGCCTGTTCGTCAAGGAGCTGGAGAATGCGCTCGCCGACGGCCGCGCCGACCTGGCCGTGCATTCGCTGAAGGACGTGCCGATGGCGCTGCCCGACGGCTTCGCGCTTGCCGCGATCATGGAGCGCGAGGATCCGCGCGACGCGTTCGTGTCGAACGACTATGCGTCGCTCGACGCGCTGCCGGCCGGCGCCGTCGTCGGCACGTCGAGCCTGCGTCGCGAGGCGATGCTGCGCGCGCGTTATCCGCACCTGAACGTGCTGCCGCTGCGCGGCAACCTCGACACGCGCCTGTCGAAGCTCGATCGCGGCGACTACGCGGCGATCATACTCGCGGCCGCCGGCCTGAAGCGCCTCGGTCTCGAAACGCGAATCCGTGCACTGATCGACGTCGAGGACAGCCCGCCGGCCGCCGGCCAGGGCGCGCTCGGCATCGAAATCGCCGCGCACCGCGCGGACGTCGCCGCGTGGCTCGCGCCGCTGCACGATTCGCAGACCGCGCTCGCGGTCGAAGCCGAGCGGATGGTGTCGCGCGCGCTCGGCGGCAGCTGCGAGGTGCCGCTCGCCGCGCACGCGGTGTGGCGTGCAGGCGAGCTGTACCTGACGGGCCGCGTGTCGACGACCGACGGCCAGCGCGTGCTGACGGCCGAGGAGTGCGCTGCCGTCGTCACCGTCGCCGATGCGCTCGCGCTCGGCCGTGCGGTGTCCGACGAGCTCGAGGCGCAGGGCGCGCTCGACATCGTCAACGCCCTGCTCGCCGGCTCGCGGGCCGGCAAGGGCGACGCCTGATGGCGGGCCGCGCGCGCGCGTTCACCGCTGTCCTGACGCGCCCGGACGGCCAGTCGGCCGCGCTCGCGGCGCAGCTGGCCGAGGCTGGTTGCGACGTGCTCGAATTCCCGCTGATCGACATCGCGCCGGTCGACGATCCGGCGCCGCTCGACGCCGCATTCGCTGCGCTCGCGGATTACGCGCTCGTGATCTTCGTGTCGCCGAACGCGATCGACCGCGCGCTCGCGCTGTACGGCGCGATCTGGCCGAATGCGCTGCCGGTCGGCGTCGTCGGTCCCGGCAGCGTCGCGGCGCTCGAGCGCCACGGGATCGCGGCGCCCGCGTATCGCGTGATCGCGCCGCAGGCGCCCGCCGACGGCGGCGTCCCGCATTACGATTCGGAAAACCTGTTCGCGAGCATCGAGGCCGCGTTCGGCGGCGCGCAGGCGCTTGCGGCCAAGCGCGTGCTGATCGTGCGCGGCGACGGCGGGCGCGAATGGCTCGCCGAGCGGCTGCGCGAAGCCGGCGCAGACGTCACGCTGGTCGCCGCGTACCGGCGCGTCGTGCCCGAGCCGCGCGTCGGCACGTGGGAGCGCGTGCACGCGCTGCTCGCCGGCGCGCCGCACGCGTGGCTCGTCACGAGCTCGGAAGGCGTGCGCAACCTGCACGAACTCGCACGCACGCACCTGAACGACGCCGAGATCGAAGCGCTCAAGCATGCGCCGCTCGTGACGCCGCACCCGCGCATCGAGCAGACCGCGCGCGCATTGGGTTTTGATAGGATTACGCTGACCGGCGCGGGCGATGAGCGCATCGTCCGCGCGTTTCGAACGATGGCCGACGAGGCCGTCCAACCGGCGACAGCCGCACCGGTGACTAAACGCATGACAGATACCAACGATTCCAAAAGCGTCGCTTCCCAGCCGGCCGCTGCATCCGCACCGCCGTCCCGCCCCGCCTACATGGCGTCCGAACCGCCCGCGCGCCGCGGCGGCAGCGCGGTGCTGTGGTTCGTCGTCGTCGTGCTCGGCTGCGCGGCGGGCGTCGGCGGCTACGCGCTGAACCGCAAGGTCGACCGGCTCGACGATTCGTTCGTCGCGCGCCAGAAGGCGCTCGACGCGCAAACGGCCGAAACCCGCATGAAGACCGAGCAGGCGCTCGCGAGCACGCATCAGGTCGACACGCAGCTCGCGCAGCTCGACGGCAAGCTCGCCGACGCGCAAAGCGCGCAGCAGGCGCTGCAGCAGCAATACCAGGACCTGTCGCGCAACCGCGACGCGTGGATGCTCGAGGAAGTCGACCAGATGCTGTCGAGCGCGAGCCAGCAGCTGCAGCTGACCGGCAACACGCAGCTCGCGCTGATCGCGCTGCAGAATGCCGACGCGCGCCTCGCGACGTCGCAGAGCGCGCAGGCCGTCACGGTGCGCAAGGCGCTCGCGCAGGACATCGAGAAGCTGAAGGCCGCACCGTCGGCCGATCTCACCGGCCTCGCGATCAAGCTCGACGACGCGATCGCGAAGATCGACGCGCTGCCGCTGTCGGGCGAGGCGATCGTTCCGCACGCGGCGCCGAAGGCCGAGCCCGATGCCGCCGCGTCGTCGGCTGCGGCCACGGCTGGCGAGCCGCGCTGGAAGGTGTGGTGGCATGACTTTTCGGCCGGCCTCGGCCAGCAGCTGAAGGGCCTCGTGCAGGTGCGCCGGATCGACAATGCCGACGCGATGCTCGCATCGCCCGACCAGGGCTACTTCGTGCGTGAGAACGTGAAGCTGCGCCTGCTTACCGCACGGCTGTCGCTGCTCGCGCGCAACGACGGCGCGATGAAGGCCGACCTGCACGCCGCGCAGGCCTCGCTCGGCAAGTATTTCGACCAGGCCTCGAAGGACACGCAGTCCGTCGAGGATCTGCTCAAGCAGGTCGACGGCGCATCGCTGACGGTCGCGGTGCCGAACCTGAACACGAGCCTGAACGCCGTTCAGCAGTTCAAGAGCCGGGGGTAACGATGACGCTTCGAGGAATCGTCTGGCTCGCGATCCTGTTCGCGATCGCCGCGGGACTCGCCACCGTGGGCCGTTTCGACGCGGGGCAGGTGCTGCTCGTCTATCCGCCGTACCGGATCGACGTGTCGCTGAACCTGTTCGTGATCGCCATCGTCGTGCTGTTCATCGTCATGTACGCGCTGCTGCGCATCATGCGCAACATCTGGCGCATGCCGCAGCGGGTCGCCGCGTATCGTGCGCGTTCGCGCAACGAGAAGGCGCAGGCGTCGCTGCGCGATGCGATCGCGAACCTGTACGCAGGGCGTTTCTCGCGCGCCGAGAAGGCCGCGCGCGACGCGCTCGCGGTCGATGCGAACCAGGGCGCCGCGAGTCTCGTCGCGGCGACCGCTGCGCACCGGATGCACGAGTACACGCGCCGCGACGACTGGCTGTCGAAGGTCGACGCGCCCGAATGGCAGGATGCCCGGCTGCTTGCCGCGGCCGACATGCGCGCGGATGCACGCGATGCCGACGGCGCGCTCGCCGCGCTGGCCGACCTGCAGGCGGGCGGCAAGCGCATCCATGCGCAGCAGGTCGCACTGCGTGCGCAGCAGCAGTTGAAGAACTGGGCCGAGGTGCTGAAGCTCGCGAAGGCGCTCGAGAAGCGCGAGGCGCTGCATCCGGCCGCGGCCGTGCGGCTGCGCCAGCAGGCGGCGGAGAACCTGCTGCGCGAACGCCGGCACGACCCGGACGCGCTGCTCGAGGTGTGGCAGTCGTTGTCGCCGCTCGAGCGGCAGTCGCCGCGCCTCGCCGATCTCGCGGCCGAGCTGCTGGTGCCGCTCGAGCGCCGCACCGAAGCGCGCCGCATCGTCGAGGAAGCGCTCGCGCACAACTGGGATGCGCGGCTGCTGCGCCGCTATCCGGATACGGCCGGCGGCGATGCGCTGCCGCTGATCCAGAAGGCCGAGGGGTGGAAGAAGGATCACCCGGAAGATGCCGACCTGCTGTTCGCGCTCGGTCGCCTCTGCCAGCAGCAGCAGCTGTGGGGCAAGGCGCAGTCGTTCCTCGAGGCGGCGCTGAAGCAGGCCGACAACGAGGCGCTGAAGGTGCGTGCGCATCGCGCGCTCGCACGCCTGTTCGAGCATCTCGGCGAAACCGACAAGGCGGCGAAGCACTACCGCGAAAGCGCGCTCGCGATCACCGTGGTCTGACGCGGCGGCGCTCGTGCGCCGCACGCGGAAATGCCCCGAACGCCGGATGGCCTTCGGGGCATTTTTTTGTCCGATGCCAGCCTTGCTGGCCGGCCCGGATGCGCTACGCGCCGAGCCGGCGCAGGTCGTCCTCGCTCGCGAAGAACGACATCGCGGTGCGTCGCGTCACTTGTCGACGAGCCGCTTCGGCACCGACAGCGCGAGCAGCCCGCCGAGCACGAGGAAACCGGCGAGCATGTACATGCCCGCGTCGTTGGCGCCCGTCGCCTGCTTGAGCCAGCCCATCATGTACGGGCTCAGGAAGCCTGCGAGGTTGCCGATCGAGTTGATCATCGCGATGCCGGCCGCGGCCGCCGCGCCGCCGAGGAACGCGGTCGGCAGGCTCCAGAACAGCGGCAGCGTCGTCAGGATGCCCATCGTCGCGAGTGTGAGGCCGAGCATCGCGAGCGCCGTCTGGTGCGCCCAGATCACCGACAGCACGAGCCCGAGCGCACCGAACGCGGCCGGAATCGCAAGGTGCCAGCGTCTCTCGCGCCGCTTGTCCGCGCTGCGCGCGATCAGGATCATTGCGACCACGGCCGCCGCATACGGAATCGCGGACAGCAGGCCGATCGTGAACGTATCGGTCACGCCGGTTGCCTTGATGATCGTCGGCAGCCAGAAGCCGACGCCGTACAGCCCCATCACGAACGAGAAATAGATGAGCGCCATCAGCCACACGCGCGGGCTCGCCATCACCGCGCCGAGCGGCAGGTCTTCCTTGGTCGCTTCCTCGGCGTCGACGTTGCGCGCGAGCAGCGCCTTTTCTTCGTTGGTGAGCCAATTCGCTTTCGAGATCCGGTCGTCGAGCGAGAAGAACACGAGCACGCCGGCCAGCACCGACGGGATTCCTTCGAGCAGGAACAGCCATTGCCAGCCGTGCCAGCCGCTCACGCCGTTGAACGCCTTCAGGATGAAGCCCGAGATCGGTCCGCCGATCACGCCGGACAGCGCGACGGCGGTCATGAAGAACGTCGTCATCCGGCCGCGCCGGTGCGCGGGATACCAGTACGTGAGGTACAGGATCACGCCGGGGAAGAAGCCGGCTTCGGCGACGCCGAGCAGGAAGCGCATCACGTAGAACATCGCGGGCGTCGTGACGAACATCGTCAGGATCGAGATCACGCCCCACGTCGCCATGATCCGCGCGATCCACACGCGCGCGCCGACCTTGTGCAGGATGATGTTGCTCGGGACTTCGAACAGGAAGTAGCCGAAGAAGAAGATCCCGGCGCCGAGCCCGTAGACGGTGTCGCTGAGATTCAGGTCGCTCGCCATCTGCAGCTTCGCGAAGCCGACGTTCACGCGGTCGAGATACGCGACCACGTAGCACAGCAACAGGAGCGGCGTGAGCCGCCACGACACCTTGCGGTAGGTCGCTTCCTCGAATGCGCCGGACGAGCCCGGCAGCGATTGCGTCGATGTTGCCATGTTGTCTCCTTATATCTTGTCTTGTCATGGGCCGGAGCGGATGCGCAGGCGCCCGATCCGGTGTCGTGCGAGCAATGCCGATGCGTGGATGCGGCGCCGGCCGGCGATGCCGGCGCGGCGCGATTGCGGTCGTGCGGCTAGATGCAGCGCCCGCCGTCGACTTCGAGGCAGACGCCGGTGATGAACTCGGCGTCGTCGGATGCGAGGTAAAGGGCCGCGTTCGCGATGTCCTGCGGCGTCGAGAAGCGGCCGAGCGGAATCGTCGCCAGGAACCGTCGGCGATTCTCCGGCGTGTCCTCGCAGCCCATGAACTCGGTCATCAGGCCCGTCTCGCCGAGCACCGGGTTGATGCAGTTCACGCGGATCCGGTCGGCGCCGAGCTCGGCCGCGAGCGACTTGCTCGCGGTGATCATCGCGCCCTTCGTGCTGTTGTACCAGACGAGGCCCGGGCGCGGCCGCACGCCGGCCGTCGACGCGACGTTCACGAACACGCCGCCGCCCTGCGAGCGGAAATACGGAACGAAGGTCTGCACGCTCCAGAACAGGCTCTTCATGTTGACGGCGTACACGCGATCGAACTCGGCTTCCGTCACGTCGAGCACCGGCTTGTTGCGGTGCGTGGTGCCCGCGTTGTTCACGACGATCTGCACCGAATGGAAATCGTCGAGCGCGGCCTGTAGCAGCGCGCGCCAGTCGGCGTCCTTCGACACGTCGCCCGCGACCGCGATCGCCTTGCCGCCTGCCAGCGCGATCTCGCTCGCGACGCGCTCGGCCGCCGCGCCGTTCAGATCGTTGACGACGACGTTCGCGCCTTCGCGCGCATAGGTCTTCGCGATGCCTTCGCCGAAGCCCGAACCGCCGCCCGTGACGATGGCCGTCTTGCCGCTCAACCGCATGGTGTGTCTCCTGTGTTGGAAGAGTGCATGGTGTTTCGGCGCGCGGCCGGCGGTTGCCGGCCGGGTTCGCCTGGTTCAGCCGTGCCGGATCGCGATCGTCTTCAGCGCGGTGAAGCCGTACAGCGCCTCGAAGCCTTTCTCGCGGCCGTGGCCCGAGTGGCCGACGCCGCCGAACGGCAGCTCGACGCCGCCGCCCGCGCCGTAATTGTTGATGAACACCTGCCCTGCGCGCAGGCGCCGCGCGAGACGCAGCTGGCGAGCGCCGTCGCGGGTCCAGATGCCCGCGACGAGGCCGTACGGTGTGCCGTTCGCGAGCGCGACCGCTTCGTCTTCGTCGACGAACCGCATCGCGGCGAGCACCGGGCCGAACACTTCTTCCTGCGCGAGCCGGTGCGACGGCGGCACGTCGCGCAGCAGCGCGGGCGCCTGGTAGAAGCCGCTCTCGGGCGCATCGGCGACGACCTGGCCGTGCGCGGCCATCGGAATGCCGTCGTGCTGCGCGTCGGACAGGAAATCCCACACGCGCTGCTGCTGCTTCGCGTTGATCAGCGGGCCGCAGTCGAGATCCGCGCGGCTCGGGCCGACCCGCAGCCCGTTGAAGGCGGTGGCGAGCCGTTCGACGAGCGGCTCGTAGACCGCGCGTTCGATCAGCACGCGGCTGCCGGCCGAGCAGGTCTGCCCGCCGTTCTGCACGATCGCCGACACGAGCACGGGCAGCGCCGCTTCGAGGTCGGCGTCGGCGAACACGATCTGCGGCGACTTGCCGCCGAGCTCGAGCGTGACGGGCACGTGGTTCTCGGCGGCCATCTGCGTGACCAGCTTGCCGGTCGCGGGCGAGCCCGTAAACGAGATGTGGTCGATGCCGGGATGGCGCGCGAGCGCGGCGCCCGCTTCATGGCCGTAGCCGGTGACGATATTCAGCGCACCGGCCGGCAGCCCGGCTTCGGCGGCCAGCTCGGCGACGCGCAGCACCGACAGGCATGCATCCTCGGCCGGCTTCACGACGCATGCGTTGCCCGCCGCGAGCGCCGCGCCGACGCTGCGCCCGAAGATCTGCATCGGGTAGTTCCACGGCACGATGTGGCCGGTGACGCCGTGCGGCTCGCGCACGGTCAGCACCGTATAGCCGGCCTGATAGGGGAGGGTCTCGCCGTGCAGCTTGTCGGCGGCGCCCGCGTAGAACTCGAAGTAGCGTGCGAGCGCGGCGTCGTCGGCGCGCGCCTGCTTCAGCGGTTTGCCGGTGTCGCGCGCCTCGATCGTCGCGAGTTCCTCGAGATGGTCGGCGATGCGCGCCGACAGCCGCATCAGCACGCGACCGCGCTCGGCGGCGCTCGCCGCGCCCCACGGGCCTGCGAATGCGTCGCGGGCCGCGGCGACCGCGCGCTCGATGTCGGGCGCCGTGCCGCGTGCGATCGTCGCGAACGGCTGGCCGTCGGAGGGATCGACGACCGGGATCGTCTCCAGTTGCACGGGCAACGTCCATTCGCCCGCGATGAAGTGCTTCGCTTCTTCCATGCCTGCTCCTGTCGACCCCGAGTTAGCGCTTTAGCGCTTACTCGGGTCCCATGCTTCGCGGTCGACCCCGAGTTAGCGCTTTAGCGCTTACTCGGGTCCCATGCTTCGCGGTCGACATGCAACGTCGCCCGTGGTTCGGTGGCCGGACATCCGGAACGATTATCGCGCCGATCGTCATCCGGACGCCACCGGTCGATTGGCTATAATGGCGCATTCCCTGCGGGGACGCCCGCGGCGGTGCATCGGCGCGGGTGCCCTGTCCCGAATTCCCATCGACCAACAGAGAGCGCTATGAGCTTCAATCATGTTCCGGCCGGCAAGGACCTGCCGCACGATTTCAACGTGATCATCGAGATCCCCGCGCAGAGCGATCCGGTGAAGTACGAGGCAGACAAGGAGCTGGGTCTCCTCGTCGTCGACCGCTTCATCGGTACCGGCATGCGCTACCCGGTGAACTACGGCTACATTCCGCAGACGCTGTCGGGCGACGGCGATCCGGTCGACGTGCTGGTGATCACGCCGTTCCCGCTGCTGGCCGGCTCGATCGTGCGTTCGCGCGTGCTTGGCATGCTGCAGATGACCGACGAATCGGGCGTCGACGCGAAGCTCGTCGCCGTCCCGCACGATAAGGTCTGCCCGATGACGGCGAACCTGAAGTCGATCGACGACGTGCCCGAATACCTGAAGGATCAGATCAAGCACTTCTTCGAGCAGTACAAGGCGCTCGAGAAGGGCAAGTGGGTGAAGGTCGAAGGCTGGGCCGGCATCGATGCCGCGCACAAGGAAATTGCCGACGGCGCCGCGAACTACAAGAAGTAAGCCGGCTGGCCGGCCTCGCGCCGGTTCGTTCGGAACGGAAACCGCGCGTGTCTCCTCAGGAGGCCGCGCGGTTTTGTTTTGTGCGCGGTGCGGCGCGTGCGGCGGCTTTCTTTCGAGCGGGGGCGGGCAGGGCGGCAGCGCGCGGTGCGGACTTCGCCCATTTCGCGCCGGTTGCGCGGCGTGGAGCGGCGACGCTCGCCGCTGCGGCGTCGACGGCTTCGACGGCTTCGACGGCGCCCTTGCTTGTCGATGCTCGGCCGCGCGCCGGTGCGGAAGTGGTGTCGGTGCGTCCGGCCGTAACGGACTTCCCGCCTGGAGCCGGTGTTTTCCGTTGCGGCGCCGCGTTCGTGGCCGACTTGCCGCGCGATGCGGTCTTCTTCACTTCGGCAGCATCGCTGGTCCTTGCACGCTTGCTGGCGGGCGCGGCCTTGGCCTTCGCCGGCGCCTGCTGCGCGGCTTGTCCCGACTTCATGGTCCTGGCCGATCCGGACGCTTTCCCGTCGCGACCGGACTTCGCGGCTTTCCTGACGGGCCGTTCCGTTTCGGCAGGCTGCGTCGCATCGTCGGCGGGTTTTTCCTTCCCCTTCGTCTTCTTCCGCCCGCGCGAGCCGCCCTGCGCGCCGGTCGCCTCCACACTCCCGTCGATCGACATGCCGGCCGGCAACACCGACTCGAGCGTCCGGATCCCGGCCGCCAGCTCGCGCTTCTGCGCGGCCGTGAGCCGCTTCACCCAGTACTCGGCACGCGATGCGATCGACCGGTCGGGCAGCGGGAACGACGCGAGCACCGCGCGCGGCTTGCGCGAGCGCGTATAGCGCGCGCCCTTGCCGGATGCGTGCTCGTCGAAGCGCGCGGCGACGTCGGTCGTGATCCCCGTGTAGACGCTATCGTCGGCGCACTCGATCAGATACAGAAACCAGGACATGGGAAGGCGGCGGGATGCGAAGCCGCCAGTGTCTCAGAAATGGCGGCGGCCGCCGCGAAAGACGCGATGCGCGAGCGTCGTCACGTGCTGCGCCGGAACGGGTCGTGCTCGCGCAACTCGTCGACGTACGCGTGGATATGCTCGGTCTCGCGTGCGAGAAAGTGCGCGACCGCATCGGAGAACGCCGGATGCGCGAGCCAGTGCGCGGAATGCGTGACGGTCGGCAGGAAGCCGCGCGCGAGCTTGTGTTCGCCCTGCGCGCCGCCCTCGAACGTGTCGAGCCCGGCTTCGATGCAGAACTCGAGCAGCTGGTAGTACGCCGTTTCGAAATGCAGGCAGGGCACGTGTTCGAGTGCACCCCAGTAGCGGCCGTACAGCGTGCCGCCGCCGTTTGCGCCGCGCCGGTAGACGGCGAGCGAGCTCGCGATCGGCTGGCCGTCGGCTTCGGCGATCACGAGCAGCAGGTTCTCCGGCATCGTCGCGCCGATCGTGCGGAAGAAGTCGAGATTCAGGTACGGGCTCGAATAGTGCTCGCGGTAGGTCTGCCGGTAGCAGCGCGAGAAGAAGCGCCAGTCGGCATCGGTGATCCGGTCGCCGGTGAGCCGCCGGAACGTGACGCCGGCATCGCGCACCTTGCGCCGTTCCGCGCGGATGTTCTTGCGCTTCTTCTGCTCGAGCGTGCCGAGGAAGTCGTCGAAGTCGCGGTAGCCGTCGTTGAGCCAGTGGAACTGCACGCCTTCGCGCAGCATCATCCCCATCGATTCGAGCAGCCGCGCTTCGTCGCCAGTCGGGAACAGCACGTGCAGCGACGACACGTCGCTCTGCTCGGCGAACGCGAGCAGCGTCGCCGCGAGCCGGCGACGCGCGTCGTCGTCGGCCGCGAGGAGGCGCGTGCCCTGCACGGGCGTGAACGGCACGGCGCACAGCAGCTTCGGGTAGTAGGACAGGCCGTTGCGCTGATACGCGTCGGCCCATGCCCAGTCGAACACGTATTCGCCGTACGAATGCTGCTTCGCATAGACGGGGGCGGCCGCCGCGAGCCGGCCCGTGCGCGCATCGGCCAGCGTGACGAAGTGCGGCGACCAGCCGGTATCGTCGACCGCGCAGCGCGCGACGTGCAGCGCGTCGAGGAATTCGTGGCGCAGGAACGGTGTCGGCTGCGCGTCGAGCTCGAGCAGCGCGTTCCATTCGTCGGCCGGCACCTCGGCGGGGGACGACAGGATGCCCGTGCGATAATCGATGCGTTCGTGTTTCAAGCGTGAATCCGTACTGTTGGATGCCGCCGGATGCGTGCCGTCGTGGCCCGCGTCCGGGGCGATTTCGTCAGCCGTTCAGGGCGTGCCGCCGGGCTGCGCCGATCCCGTCATGAAGACCCGACTCGCTCTCGCCCAGATCAATGTCACCGTCGGCGATTTCGCCGGCAACGTCGCGCGGATCGTCGCGGCCGCTCGCGCCGCGCACAACGATGGTGCGCAGCTGATGATCGCCCCCGAACTCGCTCTGTCCGGCTATCCGCCGGAAGACCTGCTGCTGCGGCCTGCGTTCTACACGGCGGCGGCCGCCGCGCTCGACGCGCTCGCCGATGCGCTGCGCGCGTTCGACGGGCTCGCGGTGCTGGTCGGCCATCCGTTGCGCGGTGCGGGCAGCAGCGCTGCCGGCGATGCGCACGCGCCAGCCGTCGATGGTAATGCAAACCGCCCGATCGAGCGCGGCGTGCCGCCGACCGACACCTACAACGCGGTGTCGCTGATCGTCGGCGGCGAGATCGTCGGCACCTACCGCAAGCAGGACCTGCCGAATGCCGACGTGTTCGACGAGAAACGCTATTTCGCGACCGACACCCAACCGCTCGTGTTCGAGCTGAACGGCGTGAAATTCGGCGTGATCATCTGCGAGGACGCATGGCATGCGTCGGCCGCGCAGATCGCGAAGGCCGCGGGCGCGCAGGTGCTGCTGATCCCGAACGGGTCGCCGTACCACATGAACAAGGAAGCGCTGCGCATCGACATCCTGCGCGCGCGGATCCGCGAAACCGGGCTGCCGATGGTGTACGTGAACCTCGTCGGCGGGCAGGACGAACTCGTGTTCGACGGCGGCTCGTTCGTGCTCGATGCGCAGGGCACGCTCGTCGCCAGGATGCCGCAGTTCGACGAAGGGCACGCGATCGTCGAATTCGACGGGGCGTGCCCGCTGCCCGGCGCGATCGCGCCCGAGCTGCCGGTCGACGCGCAGGTCTATCGCGCGCTCGTGACCGGCGTGCGCGACTATATCGGCAAGAACGGCTTTCCCGGCGTGCTGATCGGGCTGTCGGGCGGCGTCGATTCGGCGCTGGTGCTCGCGGTCGCATGCGACGCGCTCGGGCCCGAACGCGTGCGCGCGGTGATGATGCCGTCGCGCTACACGGCCGACATCTCGACCACCGACGCGGCGGAAATGGCGCGGCGCGTCGGCGTGCAATACGACGAGATCGCGATCGCGCCGATGTTCGACGCGTTCCGGGCGGCGCTCGCGGGCGAATTCGCGGGCCGCGCGGAGGACGCGACGGAAGAGAACATCCAGGCGCGCATCCGCGGCACGCTGCTGATGGCGTTGTCGAACAAGTTCGGCTCGATCGTGCTGACGACCGGCAACAAGAGCGAGATGGCGGTCGGCTACTGCACGCTGTACGGCGACATGGCCGGCGGCTTCGCGGTGATCAAGGACATCGCGAAAACGCTGGTCTACCGGCTGTGCCGCTATCGCAATGCGAGCGCCGACTATGGGCTGCGCGACGTGATCCCCGAGCGGATCCTGACACGCGCGCCGTCGGCCGAGTTGCGCGAGAACCAGACGGACCAGGACAGCCTGCCGCCATACGACGTGCTCGACGCGATCATGCGGATGTACATGGAGGAGGACCGGCCGCTCGCGGAGATCGTCGCGGCCGGGTATGCGGAGGCCGACGTCGCACGCGTGACGCGGCTCATCAAGATCAACGAATACAAGCGCCGCCAGGCGCCGATCGGCATTCGCGTCACGCATCGCGCGTTCGGGCGCGACTGGCGCTATCCGATCACGTCACGCTTTACCGAACGTCTCGACTGAGCCGTGCTGGGCCGTACGCGACCGGCCGGCTTACAATCGGGATCGCGATTTTGCATCCAAACGAGCATTGAGGGACAACCATCATGAAACGCATCACCGCCATCATCAAGCCGTTCAAGCTGGACGAAGTCCGCGAAGCGCTCGCCGAAGTCGGCCTCACCGGCCTGACCGTGACGGAAGTGAAGGGCTTCGGCCGCCAGAAGGGGCATACCGAGCTGTACCGCGGCGCCGAATACGTCGTCGATTTCCTGCCGAAGATGAAGATCGAGGTGGTTGTCGCGGAAGCGCAGGTCGACCAGGTGATCGACGCGGTGATCGGCGCGGCGCGCACGGGCAAGATCGGCGACGGCAAGATCTTCGTGTCGGACGTCGAGCGCGTGATCCGCATCCGCACCGGCGAAGAGAACGAAGCGGCGGTCTGAGCGCCGCACCCGGCCGATCCGGTCGGTCGGGCCGGAGTCGCACGATTTCCGCCCGCCAATAAAAAACGGTGCGGATACCCGGATGGGTACCGCACCGATACGCGCCTCTCGCAGCAGCGTGGAAAGTGTTGTCGAATCGTTCTCTGGACGGCGCCTGATCAGAACAGGTGCTGGATGCCGGCGTAGACGCCGGTCTGGCTGCCGCCCGGATGCGGGTTGCCCGTCGACACGGCGGTGCCGGCACCGTTCGCGTTCAGGCCGAAGTTCGCGGTCTTGCTGTTGCGCACCGTCGCGACCTGCACGTCGAACAGCGTGCGCTTCGAGATGTTGTACGAACCGCCGACCGTATAGATGTTCGCGTTGCCGCCGCCGTGGTTCGCGTTCACGTGATAGACGGCCGCGATCAGCGCTGCTGCCGGCGTTGCCTGCCACGTCACGCCGCCCCAGACCTGCTGGGTGCCGGTGATGCCGTTGTTGACGGCCGGGCCGCCGCTGCCGTCCGCGTGCGACGCCTGATAGGCGGCCTGCAGCTTGAACTGGCCGAGGAACACGTTCGCGCCGGCGAAGTATTCACGCGAGTAGTTGAACACGTCGGAGAAGCGGCCGTTGCTGTCGCGCGTCTCGTCGTAGATGCCGCGCAACTGGAACAGCGAGTTCGTGTACGTGATCTGTGCGCCGGCTGCACGACCCGGCTGGCCGGCCGTCGTGTTGCCGTTGAAGCTGGTCGAGTTCGAGAATGCGAACTGGCCGTAGAAGTCGAGGCCGTAGAACTGCGGCGACTGGTACGACACGTTGTTGCTGGTCTTGTTCCAGTTGCGGCCGCGTACCAGCGATGCCGACGACCAGCTCGACTGGCCCAGCGGATCGAAGTCCCACACGCCGTTCGCGATCGCGAGTTCGCGACCCAGCAGCAGCGTACCGTAGTGGTCGTTCGAGATACCGACGGTCGCGAAACGATCCCAGATCGAGCCGCTCGTGCCGAGCCCGCCGTTCATCGTGTTGAACGCGCCTTCCAGGTGGAACAGGACCTTGTTGCCGCCGCCGATGTCTTCGCTGCCCTTCAAGCCCCACAGGCTCGTGCCCCAGTCGCCGCTTTCCGCGCGCACTTGGTGGCCGTTCTGCAGGCCGTTCAGGTACTCAAGGCCGGCATCCAGGCGACCATACAGCGTGACGCTGCTCTGCGCGTGCGCCGTAACCACCCCAGCAGCCATCAGCGCGGCCGCGACCAAAGCTTTCTTCATCATCTCCTCCATATCCTGTCAAAAAGTCAACCCAGACTGCACGAGATGCCCGGAGCGGCGAGCGCCGGGCAAAAGCGAAAAGCGGGATAACCAGGGAGACCTCGTGCAGGGCCGGTAAGCGTGGCACGCGGGCAAGCGGACGGAACACCGTTGAGCGGTCCCGCGCTGCCGGGTCGGCTTGCGGGTCTCCTTGTTGTGTCGTGAAGCTAAACTACATTTCACGAACTTCGTTTTGCTACTTTGGTTACTAATTTAGCAAAAATACAATTTTGTGGCGACGGAAATCGTTGTTTGACTAACACGTGTCGCCAAATTGCCATGCAACAGAGTGCGCAGCGAGTGCCCAAGGCGCAGCCGATTCCGGTAAAACCCTTCTCCGGCAAGGGAGACACGGATTCGGAGGCCGTGGGTCAAGGATTGCCACTATTGACGTTGTCGAAGCGCAAGCGTAGGCGCCGAAGAGGTGAAATTGGTAAGTATTTCGTAATGAATTGGCGGCGATTCACCGTCGCCGGGCCGAGCCCGAAATGCTTGTGCGACAAGGCGCCGTGACCTCCGGGCAAGCGCGCCCGGATCAACCGGGCGCCGGTCGGGCTTCGAGCAGCTGTGCGCGAAGCCACCGGTGCGCGTCGGTGCGTGCGTGCTTCGCGTGCGAGTACACCTTCACCGTGTAGCGCGGGATCTCGAACGGGGCGGGGAAGACGCGGATCGGCGCCGCGTGGCGCAATGCCTGCGCGGCGCGGTTCGGTACTGTCATCAGCAGCGCCGATTCCGCGATCACGAACGGCGCGGCCAGCACGCTCGGCAACTGCACGGCGACCTGCCGCGCGAGGCCGAGCCGGTCGAGCACGTAGTCGACGACGCCGCGCGACTCGTTCCACGGCGTGACGACCACGTGGCGCGCCGCGAGATACTGGTCGAGCGTCAGCCGCCGGCGGATGTCGGGATGCGTGGCGCTCGCGATCACCACGTAGTCGTCCGAGAACCAGTCGAAATCCTCGATGCCCGGCGCGTCGGCGGCCGACTCCTCGTGATAGCCGAGCGCGAAATCGATGCGGCCGGCCGCGAGCTCGTCGATCGAGATCTTTCGGTCGGAGTGCACGACGCGGATCCGCAGACGCGGCGCGACCTGCTCGATGCGCGCGAGCAATGCCGGCAAGACGGCGAACGCCGTGTAGTCGCTCGCGGCGAACACGAACGTGCGGTCGCTTTGCACGGGATCGAAGCGGCGCGCGCGGGCGAGCCCCTTCGACATCGCGTCGAGCGCGTCGCCGGCCCAGGTGGCGATGTCGTCGGCGCGCACGGTCGGCTGCATCTCGTTGCCGAGCCGCACGAACAGCGCATCGCCGATCGCTTCGCGCAGCCGCGCGAGCGCGTGGCTCAGCGCGGACGGGCTCATCGCCAGCTCGTGCGCGGCCGCGGCGACCGACCGGTGCCGGTACAGCGCGTCGAACGCGAGCAGCAGGTTCAGGTCGAGACGGCGCAGGTCTGGATGCATCATGTTCATGTCCGGATGAAGAAACTGCACTTCCTGCAGTTGAACGCTGAACGTAGCATGTCGATCTGAGCGGCGCCACGTGCATTCGCGCGGGCGCCGCAGCATGCCGTTTCCAGTCCGGGCCGAAGGAGGGCTCCCTACCGTGCAAATCGACATCCGTTCCGCCACCGTCGCCGACGTGCCGCAGATCCTGCGTTTCATCACCGAGCTGGCCATCTACGAAAAGGCGGAGCATGAAGTGGTCGCGACGCCCGCGTCGCTCGAGCGCAGCCTGTTCGGCGAAGACACGCCGGCGCGCGCGCTGATCTGCGAGGTCGACGGCGAGCCGGCCGGCTTCGCCGTGTATTTCTTCTCGTATTCGACGTGGCTTGGCCGCCAGGGGCTGTATCTCGAGGACCTGTACGTATCGCCGCGCTTTCGCGGTGCGGGTGCCGGGCTGCGGCTGCTCAAGGCGCTCGCGCGCATCGCGGTGGACACCGGCTGCGGGCGGTTCGAGTGGAGCGTGCTCGACTGGAACGAGCCGGCGATCCGCTTCTACGAAAGCGTCGGCGCGGCACCGCAGAGCGAATGGGTGCGCTACCGGCTCGCGGGCGATGCGCTGCGCGCGTTCGCGGACGGCGCGCCGGTGGACGCCGCGTAAACGCAAAACGGGCGCCGCATGGCGCCCGTTCGCGTGTCGTAACGCGTCGCGCGCGTTACTTGAGGCTGCCCGACAGGAACCCGCGCAGGCGTTCGCTTTTCGGGTTCGCGAACACCTCGGACGGCACGCCTTCTTCCTCGACGCGCCCCTGGTGCAGGAACATCACGTGATTCGACACGTTGCGCGCGAAGCCCATCTCGTGCGTGACGACAATCATCGTGCGACCTTCCTCGGCCAGCTTCTGCATCACCTTCAGCACTTCGCCGACGAGCTCCGGGTCGAGCGCCGACGTCGGCTCGTCGAACAGCATCACGTCCGGATGCATCGCCAGTGCGCGAGCAATGGCCACGCGCTGCTGCTGGCCGCCCGACAGGTGCGACGGATACTGCTTCTCGACGCGCGGCGCGAGGCCGACCTTCTCGAGATATTCGCGCGCGCGATCCTCGGCTTCCTTCTTCGGGATGCCGAGCACGTTGACGGGCGCTTCCATCACGTTCTCGATCACGTTCATGTGCGACCAGAGGTTGAAGTGCTGGAACACCATCGACAGCTTGGTGCGCACGCGCTGCAGCTGCTTCGAATCGGCCGCGCGCAGCGCGCCCGTCTTGTCGGGGGTAGTGCGCACTTCCTCGCCGTCGACGACGATGCGGCCCGCGTTCGGCTGCTCGAGGAAGTTGATACAGCGCAGCATCGTGCTCTTGCCGGAACCGGACGAGCCGATCACGCTGATCACGTCGCCCGAGTTCGCCTTCAGCGACACGCCCTTGAGCACCTCGTTGTCGCCGTACCGCTTGTGCAGATCGTCGACGAAAAGCTTCTGAGTCTGGGAATTCATATAGTCCTGCGAAAACTTACTTGCCTTGCGGGCGCAGATACGCGAGCCAGCGACGCTCGGCCTGGCGGAACAGCCATACGAGCGTGAACGAGATCACGAGGTAGAGCAGGGCGGCGATGCCGAACGCATGGAACGACATGTAGGTCGCCGAGTTCACGTCGCGGGCGATCTTCAGGATGTCCGGCACGGTCGCGGTGAACGCAACGGTGGTCGCGTGCAGCATCAGGATCACTTCGTTGCTGTACAGCGGCAGCGCGCGGCGCAGCGCCGACGGCAGGATCACGCGGCGATACATCGTGAACGTGGACATCCCGTACGCGCGCGCGGCCTCGATTTCGCCGTACGACGTCGCCTTGATCGCGCCCGCGAAGATCTCGGTGGTGTACGCGCAGGTGTTCAGCGTGAACGCCAGCAGCGTGCAGTGCATCCCGTCGCGGAAGAACGCGTCGAGCAGCGGCGTGCCGCGCACGACCTGCAGGCTGTAGAGGCCGGTGTAGCAGAGCAGCAGCTGCACGTAGAGCGGCGTGCCGCGGAACACGTACGTGTAGAGCCACACGGCACCCGACAGCCACTTCTTCTTCGACACGCGGGCTACCGCGAGCGGCACCGACAGGCAGAAGCCGAGGCCGATCGACACGACCAGCAGCCACAGCGTGATCGCGACGCCGGTGATCCGGAAGCCGTCGGTGTAGAGATAGTTGCGCCAGTATTCTTGGATGAGTTCGATCATAGGTCAGCCTTGCGGACACCGGTCGAGTAGCGCTTTTCGAGCCACATCAGCACGAAGTTCGAGATCGTCGTGATGGCGAGGTAGACCGCACCGGCGATCAGCGTGAAGAAGAAGAACCGCAGCGTGCCCTTGCCGGCGTCCTGCGACGCCTTCACGACGTCCGCGAGGCCGATGATCGACACGAGCGCGGTCGACTTCACGAGCACCTGCCAGTTGTTGCCGATGCCCGGCAGCGCGAAGCGCATCATCTGCGGGAACATGATCCGCGTGAACACCTGCCAGTTGGTCATCCCGTACGCGCTGCCGGCCTCGAGCTGGCCGCGCGGCACCGACAGGAACGCGCCGCGGAAGGTCTCGGTGAAGTACGCGCCGTAGATGAAGCCGAGCACGAGTACGCCGGCGAGGAACGGGTCGATGTCGATCTGGTCCCAGCCGAGCGCGTCGGTCGCGGAGTTCAGCCAGATCTGCAGGCTGTAGAACAGCAGCAGCATCAGCACGAGGTCGGGCACGCCGCGGATCAACGTCGTGTAGACGGTGCCGACGCCGTTCGTGAAGCGGTTGCGCGACAGCTTCGCACCCGCGCCGAGCAGGCCGAGCAGGAACGACAGCGCGAGCGAAAGCACCGCCAGTTTGACGGTTTGCCAGGTGCCTGCGAGGATCAGCGGGCCGTAGCCTTCTAGAAACATATGTGGTCCCTGGTGTGGTCCCTGAGGGCGCACGCGGTGCGCCGCGAAAGACGCGCCCGCCAAGTTGCGCGGAACGCCCCGTGCATATCATGACCGTCCGCCCCGGCAACGGTGCCGGGCCAGCCCGTCGCGCGAGCGGCGGGCGAGGGGGCGGGCGGCGTGTGGTTGACTGCCTGTACCGCCGGACGCGGGGCTGCCCCGCATCCGTTTCCCGTCATTGTCGGCGCTCAGCGAGCCGAGTAGACGCTGAACGAGAAATACTTGTGCGACAGCCGGTCGTACGTGCCGTCCTTGTGCATGTCGGCCAGCGCCTTGTTGATCTTGAGCTTCAGGTCCGTGTCTTCCTTGTGCAGGCCGATCGCGGTGCCGTCGCCAATCGTCTTCGGATCCTTCACTTCCGGCCCGGCGAACGCGAAGCCCTTGCCGCGCGGCGTGCGCAGGAAGCCGTAGTCGGCCTGCAGTTCATCCTGCAGCGTCGCGTCGAGGCGGCCCGAGCCGAGATCGGCATAGACCTGGTCCTGGTTCTGGTAAGGAATGATCGTCACGCCTTGCGGTTCCCAGTACGCCTTCGCGTAGGATTCCTGCGTCGAGCCCTGTTCGACGCCGACGTGCTTGCCCTTGAGCGACGCGACCGTCGGCAGCAGCGGCGAGCCGGCCTTCGCGATCATCCGTGCGGGTGCGTCGTATACCTTGTCGGAGAAGTCGATCTGCTCGCGGCGCTTGTCCGTGACGGTCAGCGACGACACGATGACGTCGTACTTTTTCGCCTTCAGCGCGGGAATGATCCCGTCGAGATCCTGCGCGACCCACACGCACTTCACGTTGATCCGCTTGCAGATTTCCTTGGTGAGATCGACGTCGAAACCGACGATCTCGCCGCTCGGCGCGGTCGACTCGAACGGCGGGTAGCTGGCATCGACACCGATCCGCACGGTCTTCCACTCTTTCGCGAAGGCGCTGCCCGCCACGAGGGCGAGGGCGGCGCACAGGGCGGCCTTCTTCATTTCCATCCTTTTGTCGCTCACTTCCGGGAGACGCTCGCGGCCGGTCGGGCCGGGCGTATTCTAGACGGCCAAAATTCGTGTTTCGGCGCCCTGGCAACGGCGCTCGCCGGACGGGCGAACGCCAAAAGGGCGGTATTTTACCCGAACGCGATACCCGGAAAACGGCAATCCGGCGCGACCGATCGATTCCTCGAACCGGGCGTTGCGACAATCGCGGTATTCGCAACGAGTATTGCGTCGATTGGGTTCGTGGGCGCAACGATGCGGTGCGCGGGCGCCGGATTGTGGCGCGCCCGGCGCGCCTCTACAGTGCAGGTAAACCCCGAGAAAGAAGATCTGCCTGCCGGAGTGCCCGCCCCATGTTCCAGATTCGCCGCGCCGCCGACCGCTGCCACACGCATCAGGGCTGGCTCGAGTCGAGCCACAGCTTTCCGCTTGCCGGCCATGCCGGGGCCGCGCCTGCGCCGCTCGGTGCGCTGCGTGTGCTGAGCGAGGACCGGATCGCGCCGACGCGCGGTTTCGGGATGCAGGCGCGCCGCGACGTCGAAATCGTCACCTACGTGCTGGACGGCGCGCTCGCGCATCGCGACAGCCTCGGCAACGGCGCGATCGTGCGCGCCGGCGGCGTCCAGCGGATGAGCGCCGGCACGGGGCTCATGCACAGCGAAACCAATGCGTCGCGCGACCGGGCGCTGCATCTGCTGCAGATCTGGTTGCAGCCGGCCGAGCGCGGTGGGCGGCCCGGCTATGCGCAGCGGCGTTTCGCCGACGACGAGAGGCGCGGCCGCCTGCGGCTCGTCGCAGCGCCGGACGGGGACGACGGCGCGTTGTCGATCCGTGCGGACGCGCGGATCTTCGCGGGGCTGATCGACGGCGACGAGGAGGCGACCTTCGGCGTGCCGGCCGGACGCGGCACGTACGTGCATGTGGCCCGCGGCGAGGTGGAGGTCAACGGCCACGCGCTGGCCGCGGGCGACGGCGCGCGCATCGCGGGTGCGGACGCGGTCGCGTTCGCACGCGGCCGGGCGGCCGAGGTGCTGCTGTTCGACGTCGCCTGAAATGAAACAGGGGACGCGGGCCGGATGCCCGCGTCCCCCGTGATGCCGCCCGGCGAGGCGGCCTGCCGGCTTACTGCGCCGGCGCCGACGCGCCCTTGGCCGCGCGGTGCTGCTGCCAGCGTTCCTTCATCTTCTCGTGACGCTGTTCCATCCTCGCGAACTGCTGCTTCAGTGCGGTGCTGACCGTCGTCTTCTGCTGGTCGTTCAGCCCGTTGTAGAACGCGAGCCAGGCGGCCGAGCTCTGCTCGCGCAGCTGCGCATTCTGCTGCTCGGCCTGCTGGCGGGCGGCGTGCATCGCGTTCAGGTCGAGGATCGGCTGGTTCTGCTGCGCCTTGAACTGCTCGCGCATCTGCTCGTGGCTCTTGCGCATCGCTTCATGGTTCTGCTTCATCGTATTGACGGCCGTCTGCCATTGCTGTTCCTGCGACGCGTTGAGCTTCAGCTGGTCGTGCAGCTTCATGATCGCGCCGAACGGGCCGCCGTCATGGCTGCCGTGCATGTGGTGCATGCCGGGGCCGCCCGGCGGCGGCATGTCGTTGGGTTGCGCCGCATGCGCGGTGCCGAATGCGAGAGCGAGCACGGTGGCGGCCGCAATGGCCACGCGGGAAGTCTTCTTATACATTTCAGAAACTCCTTGTATCCAAAAGGTCCGGCGATGCGGTGCGCGGGGTGATCCGTGTGCCGCATCCGGTAAGACGCAGGTTAGCGGCGCGTGCTCCGGCCGGTGTTACGCGGGGAGGCGGCCGGGTTACGGCGCATTACAGTTCCCTTGCGCCGTAACCCGCAGTAACCCTTTCGTCCCTTTGTATCGTTCTGCGACTCCGCGCTCGCGCGGTAAACTTCGAGCCATGACTACCCAGATCCTCATCGTCGACGACGACCAAGAACTCCGAGACCTGCTGCGCGACTATCTCGTGCGCCAGGGGATGGAAGTGTCCGTGCTGCACGACGCGGCGACGCTCGAGAAGCGCCTCGAGCGCGAGCGGCCCGACCTGATCGTGCTGGACCTGATGATGCCGGGCGTGGACGGCCTGACCGCGCTGCGCCAGCTGCGCGCGGCCGGCGACGACATCCCCGTGATCATGCTGACCGCGCGCGCGGACGATGTTGACCGCATCGTCGGGCTCGAGCTCGGCGCGGACGACTACCTCGGCAAGCCGTTCAACCCGCGCGAGCTGCTCGCGCGCGTGCAGGCCGTGCTGCGCCGCCGTCGCGCGACGCCGTCGGCGGCTGCGCCCGAGCAGCGCGAGCCGTTCGCGTTTGGCCGCTTCCTGCTCGACTTCCAGGCGCGCACGCTGTCGGTCGACGGCAAGCCCGCGACGCTGTCGAGCAGCGAATTCGCGCTGCTGAAGATCTTCGTGAACCATGCGCTGCGCACGCTCACGCGCGAGCGGCTGCTCGAGCTGCTGCACGGGCCCGAGTACGACGGCACCGACCGCGGCATCGACGTCCAGGTGTGGCGCCTGCGCCGCATCCTGGAAACGGACCCGTCGACGCCGCGCTTCATCCAGACGGTCCGCGGGCGCGGCTACGTGTTCGTGCCCGACGGCGAGGCCCATGCGCAAACCCATTGATTCACTGTTCGGGCGGCTGGCGCTGCTCGTCATCGGCGTCCTGCTCCTGTCGCACTTCGCGTGGTTTTTCGCGATGCGCCTGGAGCGCAGCCAGATGCAGACGCGTTACGCGGTCGAGGAGGCCGCGTTCCTCGTCGACGCGGTGCGCCAGCACGTCGAGCGCACGCCCGATCAGCCGCTGCCGTCGCGGGTGCGGCTCGTGTCGCCGGACAGTCCCGACGTGCCGAAGGGCGCCGAGACGAACCTGCCGGCGCCGCTCAAGCGTTTTCGCGACGACGTGAGCGACCGGATGCCGGCCGGCACTCAGGTCGAGATCGGCGCGCCGGGCCATCCGCCGGTGCTGTGGGTCAAGGAGCCGACCGACCGCAACTGGATCGTGGTGCCGGTCCAGCCGCTGCGCCCGCCGCGCTCGCTCGACCGAATGCTGCTGTGGCTCGGCACGATCTTCTCGGCCGGCGTGATCGCCGCGCTGTTCGCGGCCTGGCAACTGCAGCAGCCGCTGCGCTCGCTGGCGCGTGCGGTCGCGCGCTTCGGCCGCGGCCAGCCGGTGCCGCCGGTGCGCGAGCGCGGCCCGCGCGAGCTGCGCCAGCTCACGCACGGCTTCAACCAGATGGTGGAACAGGTGTCGCAGGCCGAAAACGATCGCGCGGTGATGCTGGCCGGCGTCGCGCACGACCTGCGCACGCCGCTCGCGCGGATGCGCCTGCGCGCTGAAATGATGGACGACGCGCGGCTGCGCGACGGCGTGGTGCGCGATGTCGACTCGATGTCGCACATCGTCGACCAATTCCTCGTGTTTGCGCACGGCGGGGCGGACCGCAGCGAGCCCGTGCCGGTCGACCAGACCTGCGAGCGGATCGCGCGCAGCTATCGTGCGGTCGCACCGAACGCGCCGACGGTCCAGACGCATCTCGCGGCCGACGAAGGCTTCCGCCTGCCGACCGCGACGCTCGACCGGATCCTGTCGAACCTGCTGGACAATGCGCATGCATACGGCGCGCCGCCCGTGCTGGTCGAGACGGCGCGTACGCCGACCGGTTACGTGCTGGCGGTCAGCGACAGTGGCGGCGGGATTGCGCCGCGCGACCTGGCGGCCGCGACGCGGCCGTTCGTGCGGCTCGACCCCGCGCGCGGCGGGAACGGCCACAGCGGGCTGGGGCTCGCGATCGTCGAGCGGCTCGTGCTGAGGCTGGGCGGGGCGTGCGAGATCGGCAACCGTCCCGAGGGCGGCCTGCGCGTGGCGATGACGTTCCCGTTCGACGTGGTGCCGAAGGACGAACTTCACGCACAGGCCGCGTAAGCGGCGCGTGCGGCGCCTGCCGGGCAGGCGCCGCGCGGCATCATTCGCCGAACAGCGTGCCGAGCGTCTCGGCGGCGTTGCTGTCGATGGTGTTGTAGGTCACGCTCGTGGCCTCGAAGATATAGACGGTCGTATAGCGGCCGAGGCGCTCCAGGATTTCCTCCTGCAGCGATTCCGGCACGACGTTCATGTTCAGGTACCACGCCGTCGACGACAGGCGGGTCTGGAACGACCCGTACTCCTGCATCAGCTCGTAGAACGCATCGGCGTCCTGATCGCGGCAGACGATCACCAAGTTTCCTGCCATTCCCTTCCTCCCGCTGGTCGGTCGATCCCCGGGGGCTGTTTGTCGGCAGACCCCGGGGGCTAGCCCCGATCATACCTGCTTCGCCGCAATCGTCCGCTGACGTCCGGCATGGTTTGCGCCCGTATGCGGCTGGCGGGTTCCCGGCCGGCCCGGATCACGGCATAATTCGGGGCCTGCACGCCGGCCGAACGACTGCGGCCGGGCTTGCTCCGCACCGCGCCCGCCGTCCGCCCGCGCGCCGGGCACGATCCGTGCACCGCCCACGCGTCGCGCGGCGCCGCACCGGCCCCGGACGGTTGAGCCTGAAATACAGGTTGGTGTAGTGTCGTGCCGTCGCGGTTCGACTCGCCGCGCCGGGCCGCAGCTTGCACGCACGGCGTATCGCGCCGGCGTGAGATCGTGAATCAATCGAATTACCGCGTCGAATTACCGCGCCCGTGCGCTTTGCCATGAATCAACATCGTCTGCCGGCTTCGTTCGGCCTTACCGGGGAGGGCGCCTGATGGACGTCGGATTCTTCAATCCGAACCGGACCGCCAACGCGTCCGCGTGGCGCGTCCTGCCGAACCGGTGGGATTTCATCGCGTTTCCGCTGATCATCTGCCTGATCGCGATGGCGGTCGTCGGCTTTCATGAAACGATGGCGCCGATCGGGACCCTTCAGACCCAGAAGATCTCGCTCGATCCGTCGAACCTGCCCGAATACGCGTTGCGCACCACGCTGCGGATGCTCGCCGCGATGGTCGCGTCGCTCGCGTTCACGCTGGTCTACGGCACGCTCGCCGCGAAAAGCCGCCGCGCCGGCATGGTGCTGATCCCGATCCTCGACATCCTGCAGTCGGTGCCGGTGCTCGGCTTCATCTCGTTTACGGTCACGTTCTTCCTCGCGCTGTTCCCGAGCCGCGTGCTCGGCGCCGAGCTCGCCGCGATCTTCGCGATCTTCACGAGCCAGGCGTGGAACATGACGTTCAGCTTCTACCAGTCGCTGCGCACGGTGCCGCGCGACCTGGACGAAGTGTCGCGCGGCTTTCACCTGACGTCGTGGCAGCGCTTCTGGAAGCTCGAGGTGCCGTTCTCGATGCCCGGGCTGATCTGGAACATGATGATGTCGATGTCGGGCGGCTGGTTCTTCGTCGTCGCATCGGAGGCCATTACCGTCGGCAACCAGACGATCACGCTGCCGGGGATCGGCGCGTATCTCGCGCAAGCGATCTCGGACAAGAACTTCGGCGCGATCGGCTGGGTGATCCTCACGATGACGGTCGTGATCCTCGCGTACGACCAGTTCCTGTTCCGCCCGCTGATCGCGTGGGCCGACAAGTTCCGGATGGAGAACACCGCGTCGGGCGATGCGCCGCAATCCTGGCTGCTCGACCTCGTGCGCCGTACGCGCCTGATCCATCAGCTGCTTGTGCCGGCCGGCTGGTTCTTCGCGAAGGCCGCGCGGATTCCGTTGCGCCTGCCGCTGTCGGGCGCGATGCGCTTCACGCTGCCCAAAGTCGAGAAGAAGGCGTCGCGCACGGTCGACATCGCGTGGGCGGCGCTCGTGCTGCTCGGCACAGCCTATATCGTGTGGCGCGTCGTCAGCTTCGTGTCGACCGGCGTGACGATGGCCGAGGTCGGCCATGTGATCATGCTCGGGCTCATCACGCTGCTGCGCGTGGTCGTGCTGATCACGATCGCATCGGTGATCTGGGTGCCGGTCGGCGTGTGGATCGGGCTGCGCCCGAAGCTCGCCGAGAAGCTGCAGCCGCTCGCGCAGTTCCTCGCCGCGTTCCCGGCCAACCTGCTGTTCCCGGTGTTCGTGATCGTGATCGCGCGCTTCCACCTGAACGCAGACATCTGGCTGTCGCCGCTGATTGTGCTCGGCACGCAGTGGTATATCCTGTTCAACGTGATTGCCGGCGCGACGTCCTATCCGAACGATTACCGCGAAGCCGCGACGAATTTCCGGATCCGCGGCTGGCAGTGGTGGCGCCAGGCGATCCTGCCCGGCATCTTCCCGTATTACGTGACCGGCGCGATCACCGCGTCGGGCGGCGCGTGGAACGCGAGCATCGTGTCGGAAGCAGTGCAGTGGGGCACGACCAAGATCGAGGCGCACGGCCTCGGCGCGTATATCGCACAGACCACAGCCGCCGGCGACTTCCCGAAGATCATCCTGGGCATCGCCGTGATGTCCCTGTTCGTTACCCTGTTCAACCGCCTGCTGTGGCGCCCGCTGTATGCCTTCGCCGAAGCGAAGCTGCGGCTCGACTGAGACCGATTGAGAGCGAAACGCGATGCACAATCCGAATGCTGTAAACGCCCCCGTCCAGACGTCCCAGCCGCCGCGCCTCGGCGAGGAAATCCTGCGCGTCGAGCACGTGAACCGCGGCTTCAACAAGACGCAGGGCGAACTGCTCGTGCTCGACGACGCGAACCTGTC